>NZ_JAJRBM010000410.1 GCF_028679455.1 Methanospirillum sp.
TCGCAATTAATAGTATCACCCTGTTATTTTTTGGAGGAGTGGCATCGATCGAAGATCAGGAGACTGATCCCCGGGTCGAGTTCTGGATGGCACTCGCCGGCCCGGCCATGAGTCTGGCTATTGGTCTGATCTGCGGGATGCTGCTTTATGTAACTCCGATGGTTGTTACAGATCCGGCTCTTGCAGGACTGATCATGTATATCTGGGGATATCTTTCAATTCTGAACCTGCTCCTATTCATCTTTAACCTGCTCCCAGCCTTTCCGATGGATGGGGGCAGGGTACTTCGGGCATACCTGGCATTGAGGATGCCCCTCCATCAGGCAACCAATATCGCATCAACCATCGGGAAAGGATTTGCAGTCATCTTCGGGATCATTGGCCTCGTTATCTTCTCACCCATCCTTATCCTGATCGCATTCTTCATCTATATCGGTGCAGGGCAGGAATCAAGTGTCACCAGATACAAGTTTCTTCTCAAGGATGTGAAAACACGTGAAATTATGGCAAAACCGGTTATGGCAGTTCTTCCATCCATGCCACTTACTGAAGTTATCTCCCTGATGTATCAGACCAAACATCTGGGATATCCGGTTATTGATCGTGGTATTCTTGTTGGCATCATCACCCTGACTGATCTCTCCCGGGTTTCATCTATTGACCGTGATGCAATGCAGGTCAAAGATACGATGACCAGAGAAGTAATAACGCTCACACCTGATGCACCGGTTTTTGAGGCTCTCAAGATCATGACCCAGTACAATATCGGGAGGATACCAGTGATCGATAATGGAATTGTGGTAGGGATCATCACCAAATCAGATATTTTCACAGTGATGGAACTGCGGGAGATCTGAACGAGAAGAGATCAGAAGGAAACAACATCCCAGCAGCTCGTTCAAGAGCAACCTGATCCGCAAAAGGGCGTTTGGCAAGGATCCTGATCCGGGCCTGCTTTGATAGGCCGGGAATCCAGGATACTGTTTTTGCAGGTAGTTCATTGATGGGAACCGGCCAGGGAAGACCGGTTACCGAACGCATCCCATGGTCCACAATCACCACACTCATAATTGAGCGGAGCGGGAGTTTTAATGGAACTCCGATAAGTATCGGATACGAACCGAGTTGTCTGCCAAACGAAGTGTCGCCAGATTCTTCAATAATCACCTGATGAAGAACGGTCATTGCTGGATATACCTGACGAAGCATCGGAAGATCAAATCGCTTTCGCACATCTTCCTTAAACTGATGAAAAAGACGATTATCCACCGGTAGATGATTCTCTTCCCAGGCACGGGTTCCCTCAAACGGCATCAGTTGCCTGATGTTCACTCTCCGGACCATGAGATGCTCTTTGATAATCTGATCGAGAAATTCTCGGTTCAGACGATACGTATCAGCAGTCTCTCCGGCAAGTCCATAGATGAAGTTCAGACCGGGAAGGAGGTGAGTAATTCCATGCTCCCTGACACCCCCCACTTCATTAACAATCCGTATCGCGTCCATCACTTGCTCAGGATCCGCCTTCAGATTGTTTGCAGCCACAACCGCAGGATCTGCAGTCTCCATCCCGAATGCAGCAACATCACCAGACGTATGACTATTCACAATAATCGAGAGAGCCTCACGGGAGGCTTCCGGGTGACGAGCAATGGTTCCCGGGTTGATGTTATCGATATGGAGGGTCTGCAGTTCAGGACAAGCAGCATGAATACCATCAAACAATTCTGCAAGAACATCAGGTCTGGGGCGTGGATACTCACCAGAACCTGCCTGGTAGGTGAGCAGATCAGGTTGGCGACCGAGTCTGAAATGATGGATTCCCTGATCTGACAGGGCTGAAACTTCAGCAACGACGCCTGATACTTCCCTGTATTCAGGTTTTCCATAGAACGGTTCGGTGCAGAAAGAACATCCACCCGATTCAGCATGGGAACATCCATGGGACGTCTCAAGTTCACATAGTACGTAGGGATACAACGGGTGTTCTCTGACTATGCCTGCTCCGGCAACTGCCCAACGGTCCTCTTCTGTGTACGAATGAGTGTGTATCTGACCATATCCTGACAATGCAGCATCAAGTGCCTGAGATGGAGAACCGAATAAAAGATGATCAAACCCGAACTCTTCCTGTCTCTTTGCCTTTGCACCTCCACCGGATGAAGTTCCAAAAAGGATCGGCCCTCCAAGGAAGGTTTCAGGTTCCCGGAGTGATGAACCAATCTGACGGATGTCTGCATAACCTGCAGGAGTTCCACCCAGGTATTTACCAGGAACTGTCACCCCTGCAATCATCACGACGAGAGCAGATTTTCCTGCTGCCTGCAGCCAGGCATTATCAGAACGGATCTGGTCGATGGTACAGTACCTTACGGCATACGAGTGAGAAGTCAGCACCCCGGCTACAGTTCTAATGTATGGTGAAATATAAGGGGGAACGCCAAGACAGGCTGGTTCATCCACGTACCCGTCGATAATCCACGCTTCAGCAGTCATATCCAATATCAGTCAGGAGCCTTCGTGCCCAGATCAGTTTTCCTCGTTTCATCGGTGATACCGCAGGATCATCACAATCAAACCCGAGGAGCGTTATGGAAGATGCCCCACATTCCCGGGCCATATATACCGCTCGATCACCATCAGAAAAACCACCGAAGTTATGAATATTTTTCACCGGCCTGCCTTGAGTTGTCATGACCAATGGACCTGAAAATCGGGGAATCCAGTTCTGGAGCCGGGGAATATTGTCTCCATGTGCATGCACTACCAGGATGGTTCCGTTTTTGTTCAGTTCACAGGCATAATCGTCA
>NZ_JAJRBM010000411.1 GCF_028679455.1 Methanospirillum sp.
ACCTGGCATCTACTGAAGAGACACACCGGCTCAGAAAAATATCACTTTACACCATAGAAGCACTGAAAAAGATCAGGGAACTTCGAGGGATCTCATATCCTGGCGAGGAAAAAGGAAAGACTGATCCCTTCAGAGAGAAAGCGGGAAATCATTAAGGATTATAGCAGGAAGTCTGACCGTAATATGATAGGCATCCTGGGGATAGTGTTCCTGCAGAACAAGAAGTGAACAGCGTTCAAGATTGCCATCCAGTTCCCGATCAAATCTGGCTTCAGCGGTTTTATAAAAATCAGTGATCGTGTTTACTACATCACTAAACTGATCCCCAAGAACCGCTCTTCCAAATTTTTCTCCGATCTCAAACGGAACCGGGAGATCGAGATCATCGTACCAGAGCAGGCAGCGGTCCACCTCAAGCAGGTCCTGCCCGATAATCACATACTTGAATTCAATATCCTGAATCCGATCACTTTCACCGGACATCGCAATCAGATTATACAGAAAATCAAGGAATAACCGTTTATTTGATCTCAACTCCCCCGATACTGCCTCACGGGCTAGGCGCTTTGCCATATCAGGAATTGAATCCTCCCGATCCAGCATTTGAAGAAATAACTCCTGTGATTTGATATGATTTACAATCACCTGGAGTGAACGGAACTGCTGATGGGTATCACCGATGCCACGTGTTCTCGATGGTGCCATATTACTGTTTCTGTAGTTGTTGTACAGATATATTCGTTCCTTTATCGTCGGGAATCAGGGACCACCAGGATGGGAGATCACGTACGATGACAGAAACCTAACCGATAAGATCCTGCTGATATATCGCAATATGTGATTCATTATAAAAATATTATGAAAAATCCATCTCATCCAGAAATGGAAGGACACCTTTGATGACAGATCTCCCCTCATGCACTTCAGAACTTGAGGTGATAGTGATCACGAGTGGAACCGATTTTAATGCATCATCAAAACATGGACTCATCTCACGCTGGAATGAGAGGAACGAAACAAGTTCAATGAATGGTCGTTCATGATCAGGAAAGGCTTCATGTTCCTTGAGATCTGCTGCATATGTCGAGGTTTTTGCAAGATCCTCTTCAAAGTACAGAATAATACTCACTTCACCCTTCCGGGCGATCGCTTCGAGAACCCGTATATCTACTTTTTTTCCGACATGTAATCCTGCCGGCGCATCATCTGTGGTCATACTGTTATGTTATCCCTGCGAGTGAATCGCCTCAATCATTCGTTCAAGCACATCACGACGCTTTTTTGACTCTTTTTTCATATCACGGAGGGCTTCAATCATATCGGTCTGGGTCTTGAGGGATCGTTTCTGCAGTTTAATCATCTCACGCATATACTCAAGAGCCAGTTCCGAACGCACAAACATCTCCTTCTGGAAATCACCAAAATGAGGTTCAAACATGGTGAACTCACCGGTATACTGTTGTTCAGTAACTTCTACCGAGTGAACCTCAATAAGCGGTTCCTCTTGTGCATGGAGATCAACAATGAACTGATCAAGCGCTGCTTCGTCTCCCTCTACCAAAATACAGACCCGGCCATCAGGTTCATTGGAAGCATATCCTGAGAGCCCATACCGGTTGGCTACCAGTCGTGCATATCCCCGATAACCGACTCCCTGAACCCTGCCTGAAACCAGGATGCGTAATCGTTTCTGCATAAGACTTCGCTGATACCAATCCGTGAGTCGGACGAGGGGTTGAACATTTCGAAAATGAGAGTCACGGAATAAGGGGAGAGAATTATTCCAGTGCCTTCAGATCTATCTCGATCGCAGAAACCGGCTGATCAATATCAAAGGCACTGAGCACTGCCGGGTGTATCTCCCCAAATACCCCAATCACTTTTCCATTGACCACGATGTCCGCACGTCGTCCGTCAATAAATGCAGGATCTGAACTCTCGGCAACATCATACGAGAGACCCATCTCACAACAGACCGAATCAATCACTGCATATGCCTCAGAGAAATCAGCGCCGGGATGGGTCGAAGCGAGTGCCATTTTCTGGCTGGTTTCAAGAGAACGGACCACATCACCGATATGGAAGATCTTTTGAGGGAGTTCGCGGCGTTTGTTGATACGGAGAAGGTCCAGAAGCAGGGGAAGAATATCGGTCCGCACCAGGGTCTGGTCCTCACTGATTGGATGAAGCACCCTGAGCACCCGGGAATCCTGCGGCCGCTGCATCTTCGTATACATCACATCGTCGCAGGAGAGGGTGAACGGCATGACCTCCTGGAATCCCAGACCACAACAGATCTCCCTGATCAGGCCGGCCCTTGCCATAATGGGGTGTTCACGACCAAGAGTAGGTGCTCGTGGCAACATGGTCTCAAGGTTGTCAAATCCATACCCAATCGCGACGTCCTCAAAGATATCCCAGTCATGCATAATATCTGCACGATAACAGGGAATCCTGACACGAACCACGCCAGGTCCAGCGGGTTCAGTCCCATACCGCATGCTTCTCAGTACCCCTGCCATCTCATCAGCGTTAAGCGAGCAGCCGATCAGTTTGTTGCAGGCTGAAACACTTACATCACGAATTGAAGGAGTGAGATCGGGACATGGCTTCCCATTTACGAACACGCCTTCACAGGTTCCACCTGCAGAGATCAGGGCAGTCGTAATCACTTTGACCGCGGTCATGACCGCTCGCTCATCAGTTCCGGTTACATCAAGAAGCAGATTTCTACTCTTCTCGGTCACCCGGGTCAGTTCACCGTTGATGATCGGCGGGAAGGAGAGAACATTTCCTTTTGCATCCTCGATCAGCGGCATCACTGGTTTGCCTGATACGATGTGAGCATAGTCACGACCTTTGGGATGTTTCTCCATGATCTCTGCAAGGGTCATCTCCTCGGTGAAATCGAGGGGAACAAACTTCCTGGTCAGCGGGGCACCGAAGTACCGGAATGGCGGAGTGACCTTGTCAAGGTCATGAACACCGATTGCCACCTTGGAACGGCCTCTGCCGACCACCCAATGGAGGGCTTCCTGAACACCCATGAGACTGATGATCGCTTCATTATCGAGTGAGATATTCCTAATGACAGCGGACCCGAGATACGGACGGATATCTTTCAGGTTCTCATCAACGGTAAACTGAATCTTCGCAGGAGCAACAGGATACTCCTCTTCGCCTGATTCAAGACCGAGAAAACCCCGCATGGCTCGGGCAACCCCTTCGGTTGAGTAGAGATCAACCCGGTCAGGGAAGAACTCAACATCAACCTGTTCATCAAGGATACGTTCAATGTCACAGCCGATCATCGGCAATCGGTCGATGATGGTCTTGCGGTCAGCACCGGTAAGCCGTTCGAGATATTTGTATGGGAGTGAGACAACCGGCATCAACAATCACCTCGGTCATTCATCACCGGTGTACGACGAACCCAGTCGATATCACTCTGGTAGAGTTCACGGAGATCTGATAGACCCATCCGGAGCATGGCTACCCGGGAGACTCCGAGACCCCAGGCAAGAACCGGACTTGAAATCCCCCATGGAGCGGTAACCTCTTCTCTGAAAATTCCTGCACCACCGAGTTCGACCCAGCCAAGTCCGTCGATCCAGACTTCAGGTTCTACACTCGGTTCGGTGTACGGGAAGTATGCAGGCCTGAACCTGACGTTTGAGAATCCCATCCTGCCATAGAACTCCTTGAGATATCCGAGGAGATGGCGGAAACTAACATCATCATCCATCACGATCCCTTCAAGTTGCTCAAATTCGGGTAAATGAGTGGGATCGATCGTCTCCCTGCGGTACACTCTGCCGATACAGAACGCCTTTTCAGGTGGATTCGGGTGAGTTGCAAGATGCTGAATTGAAAGAGAAGTGGTATGGGTCCGCAGGACTGTTGCCTTGGCTTTCTCGGGGTCCCATCTGCCACCCCAGCCACATGAGGAGGTCTCACCCCCGTGCTCATGAATATCCCTGACCTTCTCCCATCCGGCAGGAAGCTCAGAACGTTCTTTGAGATGGAAGGTATCCTGCATCTCACGGGCCGGGTGATCCTGTGGTTGGAAAAGAGCATCAAAGTTCCAGAACGCTCCCTGCACAACAGATCCATAGAGTTCGGTAAAGCCCATATCGAGAAGAATCCGCCGCATCTCGTTGATGAGTCGCTGATATGGGTGGATCTTTCCTGGCCAGACCGGACGTGGTTTCTTAGATATATCATAACGCCGGAGAGTGAGATCTCTCCATGCACCAGAACTGATCTGATCGCTTGTGAGCGTTCCGGTCTCTTCCACGAGTTCAATTCCTGATGCAGCAAACTTTTGTCCTGCTTCGGTGATCCTGATCGTGTATCTGACTGACTCCTCCTCTGCAGCAAGACCACGCTTGAGAAGTTCTTTTTTGACCTCGGGCGAAACTGTATCAGGGGAGGCCAGGGCCTTTTCAATGGGTGAAGGAGCCGCATTCCCGGTCTTGATTACCGAGCCACCATCAATTTTGACCCAGCCAAGGCGTTTCATCCACCCAAGACCGATCCTTGCATGAGGATGGTTATTCAGCTCTGCGATCGAGGATGATTCACCAAAACTATCATAGAGTTGCCGTTCAGGCAGTCCTTCAGTGCAGTATAGAGTACCTTCGCTGGTGAGAACAAGCCGGATGCTAACATCACGGTCAACCTCGGCAAGTCCTTTCTGGGAGAGCAGACCGCCATACTGGATGACCGATTCTGCCGGACGATCCAAAACTATTGCCAGCTCTTCCGGACTGGCAGTTCTGATTTTGGTTAGTTCGAGAAGCAATCGCTTCTCATTCAGTGCTAATTGCATACTCCCCTCCAGAGCAGGCATGGGTATGGTGGTATGGCCGGTGATTGGTGTGTTATCATATCATACATGAATTGATCTCCTGAAAACCTGACGGTACTGGTAATCGATTATTACAGGGGCCCGGAAAAAACCAGACCCCTACCTAAACGAAAAAAATGAGCCGAAGAAGAATAAGGGAAAGGACCCCATACTGCTCATAACTAATCCTAGTATCTGTTGCCGTGATCACTTATTATAAGGTGCGTTTTATCAGGCAATCTGGCGTCAGAGCCAGGGAGAAACTGCACATATCCACGCGAAAAAATGAGTGCCGTAATTAGCAGGATTTTCTGGCAAGCATATCAGACGCAACTGCCATCTTCTCTCTGAACTCGGCAAGAAATGCAATCACCCGGGATGCCGCTTCTTTCTTACACTGGCCACACATGAGTTCACCAGCGGTACATTTGCGGTGAATCTCTGCTAGTTCGGCATCGTCGGCAACCATATGGAAGAGGTTAAGTTGATAGACCGGGCACTTGTCTGCCTCTCCACCGAGTTCTTTCTGCTCCTGCAGGGTCATCCGGCCACCAGTAAGAGCAGCCATGATCTTCTTGGTAACCGCTTTGTCATCCTCATAAAAGCCAATGATGCTCTCCGGAACACTGGATGACATCTTGCCACCGGTGAGACCAGGGATGAACCGGTGAAAGGTTGCAGACGGGGTGACAAATCCATAACCACCATGAGCACGTTCAATTGCCCGGACCGTCCTGGAAACGATCTCATGGGAGACGCCGGTGACATCAATATGCCCTTCATACCGCTTTGACCCTTTGAACGCTTTTTGCACGGCATCCATCGCTTCAACAGGTGCATCTTTGGACCTGATACTGATATGGGTATCACGGTCCTCGATGGTAAACATACGAAGTTTATGGGCTATGCCCCGAGTAAGTCTGATATGAGGATCCTGATCAAGTCCGACCGGGACAATGGTCGGAGCAGGTTCATCGTCAACCTGGGGATAGAGGATATCTGATACCTGGGTAAGGACACTCATCGCATGACCGATGTCGGTCTCAGGGGTGAATCCATAAATGGCACTGAGCTCTGAAAAGTTTGCTCTACTTGAGGCCTCGAATGCAAGATCCTGAACCACCCGGTTCTGACTCTGCTGATACGTCTCTCCTTCATAACCGAGAGCAAACAGACAGGCCAGGTACTCGTTGCCATAGGTCTGGCACTGATCCCAAGAAAGGTTTCTGACCGCATGAGCCTCCCGGTCTGCGATACAGATATATCCATTTCCACCCTGTTGCACGTGCCAGACCACCTCTTTCATCACCATTAGGTGACCCAGATGCGGATGGCCTGAGGGCATGAACCCGGTTAGTATATGAAAGGGTTCATGCTGTGCAATTGCATTCGCAATCCTCTGGTAATCCCGGTGGCCGAAGACGATCCCCCGCTTCATAAAATACGGAACGTCAGGAAGATTCGTGATAGCGGTTTCCATCCGTTCAATGCCAAACTCGGTGTAGAGCCGCTCAATATCGACAGATTGATCTGAAGAAGCCCATGGATTTATTGTGGAGTTCATGGTATCCGATTTGTAATGATTCAGGTTTCAGAGTTTGATTCGTGCAAATTCTACGTACGCGATGCCTTCAGCATGTATGCACCCAAACAGCATCTTCTTTTTTACACTGTGAGCCATTCTGACTGATCGCGAGATACTGTTCATCGGCAGGGTGGTATCCGGCTCTATTGCCTGAACCAACATTTCAGAGTGTACTTTTCTGCCCAGATATACCCGGAAATGATGCCCGAACTTGTACCCGGTCTTGGGGATATAGTTCAGTGACCGCAGGTGCTGATAGACTTGTAATTTTGGTTCCATCTCGGTATCGAACTCGCGAATCATCTCCCGGTATTCCTGTGCCGGAATAACGTGACCCTGATGCTCCACGGTAACGAGCCCCTGTTCCATCAAAGAGATCGACTCAATGGTGGAGAGGACGATCCGCTCATCGTCAAACCGTTTCCCATAAAAACCCTGATCGTACGCGGATTCAGGTGCTGCCGGGATGATCACCGACCTGCTTGAGAGTAGACCGTTGACCGGTTCAGGCTGTTGTGTTGGCTCTAACGGTGCCGGTTTCTGAACCTTCACCTCATAATACGTGAGTTCAAACTCATCGTCAACTACCGCAAGGACATGGCGTTTTCGCATATTGGCAGTGGTCTGAACTTCTTTTCTGACCACCGCAAAATCAATGAGGTCACGTTCAGAGAGGACCCGAAGCATATAGAGGGACTCTCCTTTGCCTGGTTTTTCTCCCCTGCGAAAAATCCTAAAGTCCTGCGGTCCGGTCTGGACCACATAGCCACGTTCCCTGATGTCACGATATACCAGGAATGACCTGAGCACATGAACATCATCAGAAAAATGGACAAGGAGCGAGTCAAAATCAAACCCGGGTACCTCAATCCGGCCACGGTACACCAGGTACAGGGCTTCAACCGGTGAGAGACGGACGCCCTCTTTCAGCGGTCTGCCAAAACCACTCTGCTCATACAGGGTTAATCCGTCCTGCCCCAGCATGACGTGCCCACTATCTAGCCTCGCCTTCACGGCTTATTATTTTGGCGTTCCAGCGGCATAAAACCGCCCCATGAAACTTACACACCGGAGAATTTCATGAGAAATAAATCGCATGATGATATACGCAAGGATGGGAATATGAACCATCTATCACGGAACTGTAGGAGTCCGGGGGAATCCGGAGAAGAAACACGATCCCAGGAAAAGGTTCAGGAGAGGTCAGGAGTGGCAACGAGGGATGAAGAAACCATGATCTGGAGATTCATGAGGGACCGCATTCAGACAGCCGGGTGCCGGATAAATCGGGATAAAATACCAACCGTTGCCCCTGTTCAGAGCATGATAAAAAAGAGGGAAAGAAGTTATTGAGAAGATTCTTCCAGGTAATCCGGATGAACCTGGTCACGGGCCATGAAAGTCAGAATGAAAATAACGATACCAAAGATGAACGTGACTGCGAAGGTCAGGTCAAACCCGGCGGTCAGTACCTGCTGCTGGATGGCAACCGGCGCATTTTTCGTAACCCCGTATTCTGATGCAATTGCCATCATTCCTCTGATAAATATTACATTAAAGAGTGCAATCCCGATGGTCATGGGTGCAAACCGCTCAAGACTGGTCAGAGAGGACGTCATCCCCTGGAACCGTTTTGCCACCGAAGTCATGGTCATATTCGAGATTGGGGAGACGATAAATCCCAGACCAAAGCCGATCATCACTAAACAGACGATGATATACCAGAGGGAGGTGTTCACCCGCAGATGCAGGATCAGATAATACCCAATGAGCAGGAGAAAAGTCCCGATATTTGCAATCCGTCTCCCCCCTATCTTATTATATAATGAACCAGCCAGAAGACCGGTCACCATCATCGCAAAGGAGAGAGAAGTTAGGATCAAGCCTGATTCCGAGGTACTGTATTCACCCACATATTTCAGGTAGAACGGGAGGAGATAGTTGATCCCTGAGAACCCGAAATAGAGCAGTATCATAATAAGATTGAGGATCAGAAAATTCCGATCCCTGAAGAGTCGCAGTTCCAGCAGGGGGAATGAGAAGTGAAGTTCGTTACGGACAAACAATCCCAGAAGAATCAGCGCCAGAGCCAGTGAACCGATGATGACCGGAGAAGTCCACCCAAGTGCATCACCTTCAGACATACCAAACAGAAGCAGGGCAAGGCCTGAAAAGATGAGGAAGGCACCACTGCGATCAAACTTTTCCTGAGATGCTGAAGATGGTACATGCGGAATACATCGCTGACCCAGAACTACGGCAAGAATTCCTACAGGAATATTAATGAAGAAGATCCAGTGCCAGGAGAGGTACTCGGTCAAGATTCCCCCAATTGTAGGACCTATTGCCGTGCCAAGGGCAGCTGCGGTCATGATAAATCCCATCGCCTTCCCTTTCTGCTCCATCGGAATATATGCAGCAATCATAGCCGGAGCGACTGCAGTTATCATGGCACCCCCTATCCCCTGAAATGCCCGGGAACCTACGAGGGTCAGAAATGATCCGGTCAGATCAGGCAGCACACCACAGGTGAATGAACCAAGGGTGAAGATCATGAATCCGGTAAGAAAGATCCGCTTGAACCCGATAATATCAGAGACCTTCCCAAAGATCAGCACACAACCGGCCATGACAAGCAGGTATATCGTGGATACCCAACTCACCGCCGCTGATGAGAGCGAAAAAGCTTCAGATATCGAAGGCAACGCGATGTTGACAATTGTTCCATCAAGTGATGCCATAAAGATGGCAAGGGAGATCGAGACCAGGAGCAGGGAATAATCACCATTCTTCTGATCCGTACAAGAGTCCATAGGAATTATCATTCCTATCTCTCTTAAAAAAATCCATGTCCAACTCTGCGTCAGGACACGATATCAGAATAGTTATATTCAGGGATCCTGATCCTGATCAAATCAGCACCCTTCAAGCGGTCAATAATTCCTTCGGATCAGTTTATGAGCACGAGACGGAGATTCAGAGAACAAATTACTAATGATTAATAATGATAGATACCAATCTTTTGTCAGTGATGTACATGGAACTGCTCCTTTTCCTGATCCTCTTCCCCCTCATCCCCGCGATAATGCTCTATTATCTGTGGAGTGAGAATATCAGGGGGATCGTGGTAACAATTGGTGCGGGATTGACTGCTCTTGGGTCAATCCTGCTCCTTGCAATCACCACCGGACAGAATCAGTCGTTCTTCACCGTACCGGTATCAGGCATTGCAATCCTGATGCTGATCCTGGAGATCCTGATTGCCGGGTACCTTGTGATTGTGAGTCTCAAAGCAAAACAGTACCTGGTCATCGGGTTCGTCCTCCTGCAACTGATCCTTATCGGAGCAGCAGAGTGGACCGGCCTTCAGGGGCATGCAGAGACACCGGATCTGATTATTGATCAGTTCTCTGCTATCATGGCCGTAATCATCGGGGTCATCGGTGGACTCATCTGTATTTACGCTCTTGGATACATGCGTGAATACCAGAAACACCACCCCGATCTTTTCGATCAACGACCCCGGTTCTTTGCCGTGCTCTTCCTCTTCCTCTCGGCAATGTTCGGGCTGGTCTTTTCAAATAACCTCATCTGGATGTACTTCTTCTGGGAAGTGACCACGCTCTGTTCATTCCTTCTCATCCGGTACCCTGAGACCAGTGAAGCGATCAGCAATGCATTCAGAGCACTGTTATATAACCTGATAGGAGGAGCCTGTTTCCCGCTCGCTATCCTGTTCATCATCCTGACAGGAGGACCGGAAAACCTCGGGCTCGGAAGCCTGATTGCAGCAGGACCGGCAGTAGCCCTCATTCCTGCATGTCTTATCGCGATAGCCGGGTGTGCCAAGTCAGCCCAACTACCGTTCTCATCCTGGCTGGTAGGGGCAATGGTTGCACCGACCCCGGTATCAGCACTCCTTCACTCAAGCACGATGGTCAAGGCCGGAGTGTATGTGATCGCCAGGTTTGCCCCGGTTTTTGAGGGGCAGATCCTTGGAATGCTCATTGCCCTCATCGGTGGAGTCACATTCCTGGTCGCTTCCTGTATCGCCGTATCACAGAGTAATGCAAAGAAAGTGCTTGCCTACTCAACGATTGCAAACCTCGGACTCATCGTGGCCTGCGCAGGGGTAGGAACTCCGGAAGCACTCTGGGCAGCGATATTCCTGATAATCTTCCATGCTATCTCCAAGTCACTCCTCTTCCTATCTGTGGGAACGGTTGAGCACCGGATCGGAAGCAGGGATATCGAGGATATGACTGGTCTTGCCGGCCCGATGCCACGGGTAGGACTTATGATGCTGATCGGTATCGCAGGGATGTTCCTGGCACCGTTTGGTATGCTGATCTCCAAGTGGGCATCAATTCATGCATTCTCTCAGGCAGTTCCCCCATTCGGAATGATCCTGATCATCATTCTTGCATACGGAAGTGCCGTTACCGTCTTCTTTTGGGCAAAGTGGATGGGAAAACTGCTGGAAGTCAGAAAATGGGAGGAGTCCATTGAGTTCGCAATTTCAAAAGCCGAATGGGTTGCGCTCATCATTCTCACGGCTCTGACCATCATCGCCTGTTTTGGAATCGCACCAATCTCAACCTACCTGCTGGAACCATTATTAGTAAGCATGTACGGGCCGATCTCTCCGTTGATCTCCCAGTCAAACATGATGATCATGGTTCTGATGCTGGCACTCATCGTTGTTCTGCCGATGATGCTGATGAAGATATTTGTCCCAAAACGGAATCTCAAACGATATATGGGAGGTGTAACCGTGGAGAATGGACTCATGGAGGGAAGTCTCGGCATGAAGCGTGAGGTGTCACTCGGAAATCTGTACTTTGAAGATCTCTTCCCTGAAGCAGGACTTTCCCGGTACGGTTCTGCATTCACCATCGTCCTTATCGCAATGGTGGCTCTCGTGATCCTTGTCTGGGGTGCCATATGAACACGATTCTTGCCGCAGTCGCGTTTCTCATCGTTGCTCCGGTGATCGGGGGACTGATCAGCGGAGTTGACCGGATCATTACCGCACGAATGCAGGGTCGGGTTGGCCCGCCGGTGTTACAGCCGTTCCTTGATATTGCCAAACTTTTTGAGAAGGAAAAGGTAGGAGTCTGGCAGGCACCGGTTGTCCTGATATTTCTGCATCTGGCATTCATGGTAGTCACCGGCCTGATCTTCTTTGGTGGCGGTGATCTGCTGCTTGCAATATTTGCCCTCACCCTGTCAGAAGTATTCCTGATCCTGGCTGCATACAGCACCAGATCTCCCTATGCTCATGTCGGTGCCGGGAGAGAACTCATCCAGCTCATGGCAGTAGAGCCGGTCATCATCATCACCGCAGTCGGATTCTATATGGTGACAGGAAGCTTTGCAGCATCTGATATCTTCTCCTTTGCAGGGCTTCCAATTTTACTCTTGCCAGGAGTCTTCCTCTCGATGGTCTGTATTCTGACCTTCAAACTCAGGAAGTCACCATTCGATCTCTCGTCCTCACACCATGCACACCAGGAACTGGTCAAAGGTGTCATGACTGAGTTTTCAGGCTCAACCCTTGGGATGGTAGAGATCGCCCATCTGTATGAACTGGTCATCCTGCTCGGGCTGATGTATCTGTTCTTTGCCGGAAATCTCCTGCTTGGACTCGTAGCAGTTGTGATCGTGTACCTGCTTGAGATACTGGCAGACAACAGTACATCAAGGGTCAGATGGCTCCCGGCTCTTCGTGCTGCCTGGGTCATCACCCTGGTGCTTGGCGGAGGAAATATCATCATCCTCTCGATGCTCTGATGGAGAAATAATATGGCATATTTATCAAAATCACCCTGGATCCTCCATTACGATGCCTCCAGTTGTAATGGATGCGATATCGAGATCCTTGCCTGTCTGACTCCCCGCTATGATGTGGAACGGTTCGGGATCCTCAATACCGGAAACCCCAAGCATGCCGACATTCTGGTCATCACCGGCGGCGTGAACGAACAGAACCGGTCGGTTATCAAGAACCTCTATGACCAGATGCCAAACCCGAAAGTGGTGGTTGGTGTCGGTGTCTGTGCCTGCACCGGCGGCGTGTTCAGAGAATGCTATAATATCGCCGGAGGGGTCGGCGAGGTAATTCCGGTTGATGTCTGGATACCGGGTTGTTCTGTCAGGCCTGAACAGATCATCGACGGAATTGTGAAGGCTATCGGAATTCTTGAACAGAAACGAACAGAGATGGAACGTGCGGAGGCAGCAGCATGAGGAAGGAAGAGCAGGATACGAGTCCTGTAACCATCGAAAGCCTTGCATCTGAGGTACAGAAGCAGAAGGATAACGGGGCAAGGCTTGTGCAGATCGGCTGCGCCCGGGTTGGTGATGAGTTCAACCTGTATTACTCATTCGAGTCTGATGCAGACCGTCCGTTCCACTTTGTGGATCTCAAACTGGTGACCGATGGAACAACGCCTATCGGCAGTATCACCGGGATTTACTTTGCGGCATTTACCTATGAGAATGAGATTGCTGATCTGTATGGTCTGCAGATTACCGGTAATGCCCTCGATTTTAAGGGCACATTCATCACGACTTCAATCCCTCATCCGTTCGGGAAACCTACCGTAACCAAAAAGGAGGACACCTGATGAGCAGACAGATAGTAGTTCCCTTTGGACCACAACATCCGGTGCTTCCAGAACCGATTCACCTCGATCTGGTTCTTGAGGATGAACGGGTAGTTGAGGCGATTCCCAGGATCGGATATGTGCACCGTGGTCTTGAGAAACTTGTTGAAAAACGGGATTACAAGGATTATATCTTCATTGCAGAG
>NZ_JAJRBM010000412.1 GCF_028679455.1 Methanospirillum sp.
TCAATATATAACTCATATTGTAAACTCTGGCAAGTACTTTTTTCTCTCCCGGCCCCGCAGGTTTGGAAAAAGTCTTTTTATTGACACCCTTGATTGTGCATTCTCAGGTCGAAAGGATCTGTTCACCGGGCTATACCTCACAACCCCTGAATCTGGATGGGATTTCGAAAAGACTTACCCGGTTCTCAGGGTGGACTTTGCAGGTGGAACACTGAGAACACCCGAAGATCTTACGAGCAGACTTGAACGATTGTTAACCCAATGGGAAGAAAAATACGCGACCACAAAAACCACCGGATCTCCAGGTGAGCGATTACTCTATCTTATCCCACAAATCGCTGCAATAAGCAATACCCGGGTTGTAATCCTGATTGATGAATATGACAAGCCAATACTTGATAACCTGGAAGATCTGTCGCTCGCAGCAACAATGCGAGATCTGTTAAAGGATTTTTATGGTGCAATAAAGCCACTTGACAACTATCTCAAGTTTGTTTTTTTCACCGGAGTCTCAAAGTTTGTAAAAACCGGGATTTTTTCAGGGCTGAATAACCTGAATGATATAACCATAGACAAACGATATTCAGCAATCTGTGGATATACTCACCAGGATTTGGTTCGTGTTTTTGGGGACAGACTCACCGGATTTGATATCAATGACATCGCAAGATGGTATAACGGATACTCCTGGACCGGAGAATCTGTGTACAACCCATTTGATATCCTCTTATTTTTGGATCAGGGAGTATTCAGGCCCTATTGGTTTGAGACTGGGACACCCTCATTTTTAATAAAACTCTGGAAGAAAGACCCGCGCCTGCCTGCAGAATATGACGGACTGATAGCCGGTGAAGAAATAATGGGATCTTTTGATCCTGAATATATCAGGATGGAAACACTTCTCTTTCAAAGCGGGTACCTTACGATAAAGAATTGGTCGTCAGATCCCGTCAGGGGTCTTGTATGTATTCTCGGGTTTCCAAATACTGAAGTCAGAACTTCATTAAATGCTCTTTTTTCAGAAGCCCTGATTGGTAGAACGTTCCCGTCACACCGGAACCGTCTCTATGAACTACTTGATGCAAATGATATACCCGGCATTCAGAATTTTTTCTATGCACTATTCGCTTCGATTCCTCATGACTGGTACAGAAAGAACAAGATTGCAGAGTTTGAAGGATATTATGCAAGCGTATTTTATACCATGTTTGCAAGTCTCGGATATGAGTTACTGGCAGAAGATACCACAAATCATGGCAGAATTGACTTAACAGTCAAAACAAAACAGGCAATATGGTTGTTTGAGTTCAAGGTATTACATATGCCCAAACTGGGAAAAGTCAGTCCGCTTGTCCAGATGCACGAAAAGGGATATGCAGATAAATATCAAGGACAGGGACTGCCTGTGCATGAGATCGGCATAATCTTCGATCCGAAAACCCGAAACATCGTAAACGTTGAGATGGAAAAATAGATTCTGTTTCCAATAAAAATGCGATAATAATTGAGTTTTACTGCTGCTTCACGGAAATACATCACAGCCTTCCCGATCACATTTCAACAACATCATACTTACCAGAATTGCAGTAAACACCATCTGGAGTCCCAGGATGATACTGCAGAGAGTTATCAGCGCATTGAGAACTTGTGACAACTCACCAAATGAACGCTGAATCCAGTCAGACAGAATGCTGATTCCGTTAATAAAACCCAGGATCATGAGGAGACCTCCGCCAAACAGGAGGTACTCAAGTGTCCGGTAACGTAGCATTGGCCGAAACCATCGTCCACAGACATCGAATCCATTCGTGACCGCAAACGCCTTCAACGTGATCCCCATCATCGCCAATTGCATTCCTCCGGTCAGGAATACAACACCAAGGATAAATGAGTGGAATCCGGACCCACCTCCGTGAGCATTCAGGAGGACAAAACCCATCATAAACAGGCCGAATACTGCAAACAACCCTCCGGGAATAGCTAGAAACGGAAGGGGCTTTTCCAGCATGATAAACCTGAAATGCCGCCACCCATCTGCAAAACTATGAAGATTGGATGGACTCTGACGGGGATAATACGTAATCGGAATCTCAGTTACCCGAAGGTTCATTTTTCCCGCCTCTATCATCATCTCTGATGCAAATTCCATCCCCCCGGTATGAAGAGATAATCGTGAGAGGGCTTCTCTGCTGATTGCCCGGAACCCACTATGGCAGTCGGAAAAATGGGTTTTAAATGCGAGATTCAATAACAGAGTGAGCAGAGGATTTCCGAGATATTGATGAAGGGCCGGCATAGCACCGGGAAGAATAACCCCGGACATCCGGGATCCGATTACCATATCAGCCTCTCCCTGCTGAATCGGGCGAATCATTTCAGGGATTATCCTAAAATCATAGGTATTATCCGCATCGCCGATTACCAAAATCCTACCAGTCGCATACGAAAAGCCGGCAAGATATGCATTGCCATACCCTCGCTTTTCCGGATGGATCACCCTGGCACCCATTTCAGACGCAATTATCGGAGTTCGATCAGTTGAGGAATCTGCAATAATGATCTCATATGAAAGCCCCGCAGAAGTACATCCTTCTTTGATTCGCTCAATACAGGCACCAATAGTCTTCTCTTCATTTAAGGCAGGAACAACAACCGAAACATCCGGATTCATGAAATGGATTACTCCTCTTGTGTATCCTCCAAAATGGAGGATTATCTGACACCCTATCGAACAGGTACAAGATAGTCAGTATAGTTCTCTCCCCCGGCAGTATTAGTTATTCTGAATATCACCGGACCACAATGCTGATACCTATTTCACCCAGTCGGTGCAACCATTCCGTGGAATTACCATGGACTTCACCCGGTTCAGACAGAAAGAAACCATCCTGATAGTGGCAGTAATACTGATTTTTGCACTATTTGGTCTCTGGCTCCGCCTTCTTCCCATGGAGCAGTTAACCAGCGGCCCAGTTCAAAAAGTCATTTTTATGGATTCCTGGTATAACCTGAGACTCATTGAAGTGATCACTTCAAATTTCCCATCGTATCCCTGGTTTGATCCGATGAATGGATTTCCGGTTGGAAAGGATAATGACTGGGGCCCTCTCTATCCCATGGTTACCGCAGGAATCGCAATTCTTCTCGGTGCAACTACCAGAACTGATATCATGACCGTGGCATCATGGATACCCCCGATACTCTCTCTTTCCATGATTCCCATTCTCTATACCATAGGGAAGATTATGGTAGACTGGAAGACCGGAGTTATCGCTGCCTGTCTGACATCAGTAATTGCCGGGGAGTATCTGTACCGCTCCTTTTTTGGATACCTCGATCACCATTTCATGGAGACTCTGTTCTCAACTGCGTTTATTCTGTTCTATCTATTGATCATCCGGGAGAGCAAAAAAACCAGTGAAGAGAAATCCGGGTTGCCTAAAAAGTTCGTATTGTTTTCCGTCCTGGCAGGTCTCGTGTATTACCTGGGAATCATGAATATTCCGACAATGTTTCTCTTTGCAGGAATTGTGGGAATTTTTTGCGGACTTCATGGAATCTTCACACGGGATGAGGCATCACTCAGACTCCTTACCGGCGCTCACGGAATAATATTTGGCATTTTCATTCTTCTTTTCACCTTCACCGGAATACACAGCGAAAGCATGAGTCTGCCGCAATATTCTCTGATTCATATCATCCTCGCATTATTATTCATCCTTGAACCTCTCTTTCTCACTGCGGTCATTCATTATACGCACAAAAAATCTGCCCTCATAACGACAGGTATGATACTAGGGATCCCTGCAGCTTTCTTTGTTATCGCTTCCCTATTCCTTCCCGCGATCACCCAGAAGATTACCGAGGGTTTCACCTACTTTTTCTTCTTCTCATACAAAGATACGTTCATTAATGAGATGCAGATGTGGGATCTGACCCGGGCATATCATTCATTTAACATTGCCCTGCTTATCATGGCTGCAGGACTCGTCATCACCGGGTACCAGGTCGTGAAACAATATGACGCAAAAAAACTATTAATTCTCACATGGGCGTTTGTAATTCTTCTCTCAACAATCCTTCACCTGAGGTATGAGTATTATGCTGCAGTTATCGTGGTTCTTTTTTCATCCATTGCTCTGATATCTTTGTATGATTTCCTCATCGAATTTCAGTCATCCACATCCAAAGGGATAGTTAAAAGCAGGAATACAAAACCTGGACAGGCTGGTATCTCTATAATTCAAAAAAATATACCGCTACTTGCGGTCAGCATACTAATTCTCATAATTACTGCCCTGTCAGCACAGATCACCTGGGTAGTTGCTACCGAACAACTCCAGATGATCGGAATGAATGATGACTGGGGTGATGCGCTGACCTGGCTTGAGAAAAATTCACCAGATACCGGTATCGATGATCAGAAGATCTACACGAAAGAAGGATTTTCATACCCGAATACTTCATACGGTATATTATCCTGGTGGGATTATGGACACTGGATCACCTATCTTGGAAAACGGATACCAATCACGACTCCCTTCCAGAATAACGTAGGGCCGGTAGCCCAATTCCTGATTTCAACCGATGAAAAAACGGCGGATGGTCTTGCAGAACAAAACAGAGCGCGATATATTATCATTGACTATGAAACGATAAACAGTAAATACCCGTCTCTGCCTCTCTGGGCATTCGGACAAAATGCACGTGATACCTATCAGAAATATTACTATCAGCAATCAAAAAATAACCCGAATCAGTATGATCCGGTACTTACCCTGAAGCCTGATTTCTTCAAATCCATGGTTTCACGGCTTTATACCTTTGATGGTACAGAAACAAACAGCTCAGGCGCGAATCTTGTTATGTACGGAGAGAAACAGACAGGAGGGCAGAAGATTCCGGTGGTAAATCAGATAAACCAGCTTACCCCTGATCAGGCTGATAAGATGGCATCAGAACCACTGACTCCGGGAACGGATCTCGTGTCCATCCAGTATACACATCCGATCACGAAGATCCCGGCCCTCACCCATTATCGCCTGGTGTACGAATCTCCAACCGTGACTGCTTCAGATGAATATGCAGAGATGCATAATGTAAAGATATTCGAGCGGGTACCAGGGTATCAGATAACCGGAACCGGCACAATTGAACTCCCGTTAGTATCGAATCAGGGTAGGAAATTTACATACCGGCAGGAGAGTGTGAATGGAACATTCACGGTTCCATACTCAACAAAAACAGATGGAACCGGCGTACATGCGCTCGGACCTTATCGGAACATCCAGACCGGAGAAACATATGAGGTTGCCGAAGAGCAGATCTTACAAAAAATTTGAACTTTTTTTTACGAAAAAATCAGACCCGCTGAAAGTCATCAGCGGTCCGTTCAATATCATCTTCTTCAAGATATTCACCGATCTGGACCTCAATAACCTCAAGAGGGATCTTACCAGTGTTTGCAAGCCGGTGCATCACCCCGGCCGGCACATAGGTAGACTCTCCCGGGCGAAGAAACTGGTGAACTCCATTCAGTTCTACATCTGCTGTCCCGTGAACGACTACCCAGTGTTCTGATCGGTGATGATGTCGTTGCAGTGAGAGCCGTTTCCCTGGGCTCACACTAAGGCGTTTGATCTTATATCCGACTACTTCTTCGAGTTGAGTATAGGATCCCCATGGCCTGAATACGGTCCGATGAAATTCGGTGATCGGATTCCCCTGCTTTTTGAGTCCTTTCACCAGATCCCCAACCTGTTCTGCCATATCACGCCGGCACACAAGCAGGGCATCTTCAGTATCAACCACGATGGTATCCTGAATGCCAATCAGGGCTGTAACCCGATCTCCGGTACTGATAAAATTGCCAGATGACCCAATTCCCTGATATAATCCGACATTTGCGTGTTCGTCTTTTTGTGCAACATCGTACCATGCTGCAAAAGTTCCGAGATCGGTCCAGTCAGCAGTGAGCGGGACCGTAACAACACGATCAGAAAGCTCAAGAAGACCATAATCGATCGAGATTGAGGGAAGATTTTGATACATCAGATCCGTTGATTCAAATGCATCTGCAATCTCCGGCTGGTATTTCTTCAACTCCTCCTGAAAAATCCAAACAGAAAAGAGGAACATCCCACTGTTCCAGAGATACCCATTGCAGACGTAGGTTTCTGCAGTTACCTTGTCAGGTTTTTCTTTAAACTGTCTGACACGAAACCCAGGACCTATTTTTTCTCCAGGTGCAATATATCCGTACCCGGTATGAGCAGTAGCAGGGCATACCCCGAAGGTAACCAGATATTCGCTTCCCAACTCAACTGCTTCACGAATTTCATCAATAGCTTGATCATCAA
>NZ_JAJRBM010000413.1 GCF_028679455.1 Methanospirillum sp.
ACCAATGGAACCGGCTACTCACAGACCTGTTCTGACATAGACAATGATGGGATCTGTGATGCTTCTTATACCGTTTTGCCATCAGTTATCGATGAACTACCCCTGAAGTCGTCCAAAAAGACGGTAACACCCATTGATATCGAAAGTTCAGAACTGGTGGTGGAACCCTCAAATGCTGAAGATCTCGTTACCGAAGGTCTGGCACTCTTTGGAAAAGGAGAATATGAAGCAACCATTACAACGATGGACAAAGCCATTGCCCTGTCTCCAACAAAATTTCAAGCCTGGAGAGTAAAGGTACTTGCCCTGTCTAAATTAAAAAAGAATGATGAGGCTATTGCAACACTGAATTATGCACTGAAGTTGTATCCTGAGTCGATCATCCTGTGGTATACACTCGGAGATATTTACCTGCTTGAACTCACCGACTATGAGCAGGCAGAGGAAGCATATCAAAAAGCACTTGCTATAGACGAAGGCGACACCCACAGTCTCATCAATCTTGCATTTGCTTTTGATAAAACCGGGAAGAGTGAGGAGGCATTGAAATTATATCTTCAGGCCACCACAATCAATCCCTCTCTCACTGATGCATGGGTGAAAGCCGGAAATCTCGAGACGCGCGCAATGCGATATGATCAGGCAATTCTTTATTATGGCAAGGCATTAACACTGGATCCGGGAAATGCGTTCACATGGAATAATAAAGGATATACTCTTTCGCTATTAGGTGACTACGAAGGAGCGATAAAAGCGTATCAGAATGCCATTCAGATTGATAATTCTTATGATGTGGCATGGACAAATCTGGGTAATGCATATAATGCGCTAGGGAGAAAAACAGAGGCATTAGAAGCTTATTCCCAGAGAACCAAATGATGATCACACCCATATATTTTTATAAAATTGTGATATGTATCGAGTATGAAACGGTTGTGGGTACGTATTGGAATTGCGATGCTTGTCATCGTAATGACTGCCGGCGGAGTATCTGCCTATTGGTGGTCGCAGTCGAGTAGTTTCCAACAGTCATCCTACTGGAATCCGTGGGGTGGAGGGAGCTTTATGCAACAGAGTTCCTCACAGACCATTGCGTCAGGAGGAGGGATGCCCGGATATTTTGGAGGATTATACAGCGATTATTTTAGTTCGTACCAGCGCTCCAGTTTTTTTACCAGTTTTGCAGCGAATGGAACTCAAATCGCTGATGTATCTGGAGTATGGAAGACCGATCTGCTAGGAAACCTTACAATCCGACTTACTGGGGACGATATTATCAGGGCATCATATCAGGTAAATGACAAAGATGGATATATGCAGGGTAACTTCTCATCCAACGGTTCTCCAGTAATGGATGGATTCTGGTGGCAGGCTCCTGAGTACAGGCCGCCTTACCAGGCTGGTGCAGTCCAGATTACCTTTGAGAACAGCACCGCATTGAGTGGTGTATATGCATATTCAGATGGAACCTGGGGACCATTCAATGGAATTAAGATTCGGGCAAACCTGACTTCAGAAGAGGATGCTGCTCTTCAGGATATGCCCAAACTTGACTGGACTGTTGATGAAAAACAGACTTCAGACAAGCTTGTTTCTAATCCGGTTGATACCAACCCGATCACAGAAACATAACCTTTTTTTGAGATTTCAGCATCTTAAAACAGAATGCAACCGGATTCTATTCGTTTTCTCTCAATACATTGCAGATATCTTTTGAATTTAAAAATGGAGATATGGGGTATAGACAGAAAATAACATACAGATAAGAAGAGGATCAGCAGTTCTCTCTAAAAGGACAAATCCGGAGTTTCATAATGAAAAAAAATCCGGATTGTATGCAGTCATATGGTTTTGGCATAGTACTGGGTATGCTCCATCCTTTATTATGGAGAAGGTTGGGGTTCATCACATTTCTTATCCGCATTGCAATCATAGCAGACTTTTCCTACACAGGTCGGGCAACTTACGAAATCACATCCTGGGATTTCTACCATCTGGGGGAGAATTTCCATTTGTGGTGCTTCGCTGAGTCCATATTCACCTGATGGTTGTGACGTAGTAGTTGGAGATGATGTTGAGGTAGACTCTTCACTCGCGTCACAAACCCCGTTGTGATTACAATCCCTGCACGATCCTCCCGGACATTCAGAGCACGATACGAGACAGGGATCAGCATTCTGTTCATTATTGGCAACCGTACTGCTACTTATATGTGAACTCATCAGAGTTGTAGCCGATGAAGTCTGCTGGGGTATAACCGTCGGCTTTGGAGTTATTGTTGATGCAGATGATGAGGGATCAAATACTCCATTTTGATCAATAGAGATCTTCTCACCGGTTTTAATCGCGTAGAATACAACATCTTTTGGATCATAATAAAACTGGTTTAAGAGACGTGGATTGGATCCGGAAGTATACTGACCGATAAGTATCCATCCTTTATCGGGGCAGAAGAATTTTTTTAATATTCGATCATAGACCCACGATGTTTTTGAAAGGGGATCATAATAGATCCCTTCTCTGACTCCCGGCTGCCACTGCTCCGGAATTATAGGATCCGAACTCACGCTCTGCTGACCCGCTGAGTTTCCCGAAGAAGTTCCGGTTGAAGGAGTTGCAGAGGTGACAATATGTGTACTCGAAGATAATGACAGACTGGAACCAATTTCAGGACCTGTAGAACTTCCTATCACAAGACCGGTAAGAATTGGCAGATCACTCAGAGAAATTGCAGAAACCGCACATCCAAGACCGGCCAGTACGAATAGCCC
>NZ_JAJRBM010000414.1 GCF_028679455.1 Methanospirillum sp.
ATATCAAAAGTCTCCCTGATACGGTCAGCCTCCGGGATCTCTCCAATGACTGCAAATACTTCTTCGAGACTCCGGGAATTGATAAGTTGATTCAGCGGAGAAGCCAGATCACTCCTGCCTATCCCGGTCAGAAATCCTGCAGCTGCATCGGTGTCCCGTTTATCCAGAAATGATCTGACCTTTTTCTGGTCTTCAACAGCAAGATCCCGGAGCAGTGTCCGCATGAAAGAGAGATGCCCGATCTTCAGAACGAATTTCACACCTGAAGATTTGAGCAGATCATCAGCTACCATGATCACCTCGGCATCTGCCATTGCTGAGTCCGCTCCGATCAGTTCGATTCCGAACTGCCAGAACTGTCGGTATCGTCCTTTCTGGGGACGTTCATACCGGTAGCAGTCTGCATAATAACACCACTTGATCGGTTTTGTCAGGGAACGTCCTTCGTTGACAAAGGTCCTGAGCACCGGAGCGGTGAGTTCGGGTCTGAGTGCGAGCGATCTGCCTCCTTTGTCTTCAAAGACATACATCTCATCGATGATCCCTTCACCTGACCGGATGGTAAAGAGTTCGAGTTCTTCAAACGTGGGTGTTGAAACTTCGCGGTACCCCCAGGTCCGGGCTTTTGCCCGCATACGTGCTTCGATCTCCCTGCGTTGCTCCATCTCATCAGGGAGCATATCCCGTGTTCCTCGTGGTCTGCTCAGCATGAATACCTCTATGACTGCCGCCTGATGGGCGCTTTTCCGAGTGCCCGCTCAAAAACAGGCTCGTTGGTAAAGACCTGTTCCCGTTTCTCCTGTCCCTGAAGCCAGAGCCCCAGCAGGACAATTCCCACGCCGAGTATATCGGCTGAGGGAAAGAGCAGTATTTCTCCTGCTCCGGCAGTAGCGATCGCGGTGTGTAACACTCCTATCCAGGCCGCTTTCCGGTACCCGGGCAGGCCGGTCCTCATATAGATCCTGATATCACGCAGCCAGAGAAAGAGACCGGCGGCTGCACCGAAGATGGCGATATAGAAGAGATAACTCACCACAATGAACCTATTATGTAATCTTTGACTCATATCTTACTATCTTATATGGAACCAGATGGCGGGTTGCGGGATCTTCTGGAACGGGTCCGGAGTGGGGTATTATCCCTTGATGAGGCTGAACAGAAGATTCATGACCGGAGTGCAGGCCATATCGGATCAATCGCCAATCTGGATCTTGATCGGGTGGGTCGGTGTGGAATACCTGAAGTGGTCCTTGCTGAGGGTAAAGATCCTGCACATCTGCTCGTAATTGCAGAAGCGTATGCACGCCGTGCTGGCCGGTGTGTTATTACCCGGCTCGATCCACAAATTGTTCCGGCTTTACAGGAGATCACCGGGAGGCTTGGCATCGCGTGTGAATATTCGCCTGAAGGCAGGGTGATGGTGCTTGCCGGATCCCCGCGTGTGCCTGAAACGGGGGGAATCATCGGGATCATTACCGCGGGAACGTCTGATATCAGGGTTGCAGAAGAAGCACGGGTTATTGCTGAAGAGATGGGATGTACAGTACATACTGCGTATGATGTCGGTGTCGCCGGTATACACCGGCTCTTTCCGGTACTTGAGCAGATGAAAGACTGCCATGCATTTGTGGTGGCGGCCGGCAGGGAAGGAACCCTGCCGGCAGTGGTTGCCGGACTGATGAACCAGCCGGTTATCGGGGTACCGGTCTCAACCGGGTATGGGTATATGGGGAAGGGTGAAGCAGCCCTTGCCAGTATGCTGCAGTCCTGTTCTGTTCTGACCGTGGTAAATATTGATGCCGGGTTTGTAGCAGGAGCGTTTGCAGCCAGGATTGCAAATCTGGTGGCAGGAGGAAGAACGTGAAACGGGCATTTTATATCGGCAGGTTTCAACCGTTCCACAATGGGCATCTGACAGTTATTGATCGGATCATCAGAGAGGCTGATGAACTGATCATCGGAATCGGGAGTGCCCAGCTCAGTCATGATCTTGAGAACCCGTTCACTGCCGGAGAACGGGTATTGATGATAACCCGTGCTTTGGAAGGGTTAAGTAAGCCATATTATGTCATCCCTATTGAAGACATCCAGCGAAATTCCCTCTGGGTAGCCCACATCATCTCGATGACTCCCCCGTTTGAGACCATATATACCAGTAATCCACTTGTGATTCGGCTCTTTCGTGAGGCAGGGATGCCGGTCTTTTCTCCTACCCTGTTTGAACGCGAATCCCATTCCGGAACATCGATACGGCAACGAATGCGATCAGGTGAGTCATGGGAACATCTGGTTCCCCCGGCTGTGGTGAAAGTGATCTCCGAGATCCAGGGAATTGATCGGATCAGGGATCTGGACCGGAATGATAACGATCCTGAAACAGTGCAAACATCTGGGGCTGATCATGTTTAAACGAATTTCTGAATTATTCAAACCAAAGAAGACAGAACCGAAAAGCAGTCAGATCTCACTTGATGATCTACCTGCATGGCTGGACACTGAAGAGCAGGTGTGCCTTACTCTTCGATCAGAGCAGTTTAACGATTCACGGGAGATAATTGAGAAGTCACGGCAGGATATCATCCAGCTTCTGAAAGACTTTGGAGTTGAAGAGCCATCGTCAGAACTCGTCCACCCCAAGGTTGAGCAGGTGAACCGTCTCAACCTCCCCCAATTTAAGAAAAAGGTTGAAGATGCCCTTGCAGTTGAGTTTGCAGCAGATGATGAGGCCTACTATCAGCAGATTGCCGAGATGATCAATGGTTGTTTTAAGGCATACAAAGGTCCGGGCCGTTATCTTCATCATCTCTATGGGGATGAGGTTAAACTCTTCAGGCAGTTAATGGATCAGATCGGAAAAGAACTCAATTTATTAACAGAATCTATCAAAAATTCCCGGATACGCCTTGCAAGGATTCAGTCCGTGAGAGACGGGCTGCAGCAGTTGAGGAGTGCTGATGATGAACTGGCCAGCGCAGCGAGTATAAAGAAGGAGATGGATGATAAGAAGGCTGACCTGGAGAGGCGAATAGAGCAACTCTCCCGTGATAAGGAGAATCACCAGGCAAGCTCTGAATACCATGCCTATACCTCTGCACTGGCAGTGTTTGACGAAGAGAAGAAGAAGAGTCTGGAACTCTTTGAGACTCTTGATGCTCTTATTAGGACTGCGCTTCCGATCTGGCGGAGAGGCCTGCGAATTGCCCAGGATGAGAAGAAGAAAGATGAAGAGATACTTCTGGATCACCTGATCCAGACAGCGGTCCTGCAGCAGTATGAGGATCCTGAATTTACCCGACTGATCAGTTCCACATCAAGGATGTTGTTCAGATCAATTGATGATGAATCGATACCTTTGAAGAACTCGTTTGAAAAATCCCTCTTTGTGAGCGTGGAATCATATACTGACCAGATTACCGGAGCAGCCAGGGGGTGGTATACTCTTGAGCAACAATGTCAACAGCATCGCGATGAACTTGGGACTCATCCGGCATCAGTGGCGTATGTATCATTTGAATCAGGAATACTTGAAATTGAGCGGGAAATTAAACATGGTGATGAAGAGGCTGGCAAACTGACCGGGCGTGTACATCACCTTGAAAGGGAGAAGGAGAAGGCGGTCATTATCATCAGGGATGAGATGAAGGAACTCTCTGACGCTGCAATA
The DNA here is from genome assembly GCF_028679455.1 of Methanospirillum sp. Taxonomy (GTDB): domain Archaea; phylum Halobacteriota; class Methanomicrobia; order Methanomicrobiales; family Methanospirillaceae; genus Methanospirillum. The sequence goes on from NZ_JAJRBM010000414.1 coordinate 3,665, forward strand.
ACGGTTGCAGGGATTGAATCAGCAGATGGTGAGGAATGAGCAGGCCGGTCCGCACCCTTCCGGTACAGAAGGGACGGGTTGATTGCCTTCCTGAGAAGAGGGAAGATCTGGACCACTGCCGGTTTTGCGCCCATTCGGTCAGGTTCATGGTTGCAGGGAAGGAGATCCCATCACCTGCAAGGGCGTACTGCACCTTGCAACGGAACGCTGAGGAAGTGGACCTCACGAAGGTTGAATCAGTAATCTGTGATGACCTCTCTCATGAAGGGTTTCGCAGCATCATGAATATTATCGGATAATTCAGAATTTTCATCTCCTGCACGTTATCTGAAATACTTCAGAATTTCATCAAACCTGACATATCGCTCAAAGTGATCAGCAAGGGTCTCAAAGGGATCGACCTCTTCTTCTTTATGCGGGACCCAGGTCATTCCCTTCTTTTCGTACAGGTATGAAACCAGGGCAGTAACAGCCCCGGGGTTGGTAAACAGACCGTGAAGGTAGGTGCCGATGACCAGTCCGTCCGGAGAGACTGCTCCCTCACCCTCAAATGCTTCAGCGACTCCCGGATGTTCGGTCTCTCCCATATGTATCTCATATCCCGTCACTTCAGTAATCCGGGAAAGAATCGGGCCAATTCCTGATGATGTGCGGGTTACTTGGGTGGTAGTCTTTTCGTAATCCATAAACCGGGTTACTCCGGGAATGAGACTGATCCCTTCATACTCGCCTTTACATGATTCTACTCCTGAATCAGTAATTTGTGTACAGAGCATCTGATATCCCCCACAGATCCCGATGATCGGTACACCTCTGCGGTGAGCATCTTTGATCTGGTCACCAGTACCTGATGCCTGAACAACCTCAAGATCCTCGATGGTATTCTTTGTTCCCGGAATGATAACTGCATCATATCCCTGCAATGAGTTTCCAGGGGGTACATATGTGACCGAAGCATGCCGTTCGAGGAGCTCAAAATCGGTAAAGTTTGAGATTCGGGGAAGATGAATCACCGCGATTTTAATAGGATCTGCTCCGGCCCTTTTATCCTTCAGGGAGAGTGAATCTTCACTGGGGATGGCGATATCAGTTGATGGAACCAGACCGAGAACCGGAACTTTGCAGAGATCTTCGATGATCCCAATCCCCTCCTGAAAGAGCGCCAGGTCCCCCCTGAATTTATTGATGATGATGCCGCGTACCAGGGGTCTGATATCATCAGGTAGAAGTGCGATAGTGCCGTACACCTGGGCAAAGACTCCTCCCCGTTCGATATCAGCAACCAGGATGATTGGATACCTGAGGACGCGGGCGAGTCTGATATTGGCGATATCGCGGGAATAGAGGTTCACCTCTGCAGCTCCTCCCGCTCCTTCAATGACCAGATGTCCATATCGCTGTTGAAGCAGGTGGGCCGCTTCCATAGCAATCGTGAGGAGATGATCCGTCTCCTGATAATATGAGGAAGCCCTGACATCACGATATGGCTTTCCCATGAGTACGATCTGTGAGGTCTGATCTCCTTTAGGCTTGAGCAGGATTGGATTCATAGCGATCTCGGGGTCAAGCCCTGCTGCCATAGCCTGCATTGCCTGAGCTATCCCGATCTCACCCCCGTCATGGGTGACGTATGAGTTCAGACTCATGTTCTGGGATTTAAAGGGGGCATGCCTGATAGAGCGCCTCAAGAGAGATCTGCATATTGCGGTAACCACGGTACTTTTCCCGACATGAGAGGCAGTACCAAGAACCATGATAGACATGGATCATAGTTTAGATGAGCAGGGTATTAATCTTCCATGAAGCTGCGCATAGAAATCTCTATTATAGTTGGTTCTGATCCGATACCGGACAATAAAAAGGCTTTAATAACAAAACGGGAGATGGTATAGTAATGAATGGTGGTATTTGCTCCATTTGCGGGCTACCAAAAGAACTGTGTATTTGTGAAGAAGTTGCAAAAGAGCAGCAGAGAATCAATGTAAAGGTCAATAAACGTCGTTATGGGAAAGAAGTTACGGTGATCGAGGGGCTCGATCCGACTGACATCGATCTCGAAGACCTTTCCAAGTTCATGAAGAGTAAACTTGCCTGTGGAGGCACGGTGAAAGGTAACTCAATTGAACTGCAGGGAAACCATCGTGACCGAGTGATTGATCTGCTTGCCAGCAAAGGATATGCAGTGGACAATATCACATAACCGGGAATCTCCCGGACCTATCAGTGTTTTTTCTGTGATCTGATCATTGAGTGCAGATCAAGCCGGTAGTTACCGTCTTTCCCTACCTGAATCACTCGATCATCTGACTCAACTAGTCTGAGCAGGTTGAGATCATACTTTCCTGGTTCTATGATTCTGATGCTTTCAACCGATTCAGTGGTCAGTGGTTCTTCATCACCAGATAATGATTTTTTATTGTCGCAGGTGGGGGTTGCCGGGACTTTCTCACTCTCATGAACTC
>NZ_JAJRBM010000415.1 GCF_028679455.1 Methanospirillum sp.
ACTTGTGACTGAGGTTCCTGCTTTGATGTAACACATCCAGATGAAAAAAGAAGACCTGCTACAATAATCAGAATAAAAATTAATTTGAAGTTCATTATCACTTGATTGAATCACTAGTATAAATACCTGAGCACATCATCTCTTCCCTTCAAAAATAATATTTTTTGTTCAGGGAGATTATTTAGATCTAGAACTCGAACCTATATCTGTGGATATATTATCTATCATTCTGATCATCTTTGGTCTCTGTCTCTTTGAGATCATATCGAGCATTGATAATGCGATTATCAATGCCGAGGTGCTCTCGACGATGAAACCACAGTTCAGACGCTGGTTTCTCCTCTGGGGCATTCTCTTTGCAGTATTTGTGGTACGTGGTCTGCTACCTCTCATCCTGGTCTGGGCTTCAACTCCGTCACTCACACCCTGGGAAGTCTTTACCGCTATGTTCAGTGACAGTCCTCAGATAAAAGAAGCCATCGAAGCATCATCCCCCATGCTTCTCATCGGAGGAGGAATTTTTCTGATCTTTCTCTTTCTTCACTGGCTCTTCCTCGAAAATAAGGAATATGGACTGCGTGGAGAGAGATACCTGGAGTCAAAAGGCGTCTGGTTCTTTGCCATAGTATCCATATTACTGGCTGTTATTGTCTGGTTTGCTCTCGAGCGGCATTCATTCATGGCGTTTGGGGCAGTTGTGGGATCCAGTGCTTTTTTTATTGTACATGGATTCAGGCAGAATGCAGAAGCTCAGGAACAGGAACTTATCGGGGGAAATATGTCTGACATCAGCAAGATCTTTTATCTTGAAGTAATTGATGCAACTTTCTCCATTGACGGAGTACTTGGTGCATTTGCATTCACGATGTCAGTTCCATTAATTCTTGTTGGAAATGCTCTTGGAGCAATCGTTGTCAGACAACTTACCGTGAGTAATATTGATCGGATCAAGCGGTATCGATACCTGAAGAACGGGGCGATGTACTCGATTCTGTGTCTGGGTTGTATCATGGTTGTTGATGCATTTGGTATTCATATCCCTACATTTGTATCACCTCTGATTACGTTCGGCGTTGTCGGATACTTCCTTATAAAATCAATACGCGATCCCCAGTACTCACAACCAATCTGCTAATACCAAGGATTACTATTGGCGCTGGCCGGTCATGACATCATGACTGGTCTTGATCTATTATTATATTCTTAAGCAATACTATCGAATCTAAACCCGAGATTTAAGTCATTAGACAGCGATAATATAGGATACTATCGTAGCTTTTCCATTTTTTATGGGGGTTCACTTTGTCAGATACGTACGATTCTGGAAATATCAAAATATTACGAGGGCTCGAACCGGTTCGTGAACGCCCGGCAATGTACATCGGATCTACCGATACGCGAGGTCTTCATCACCTGGTCTATGAAGTTGTCGATAATTCGATTGATGAAGCACTCGCCGGATACTGTACTCAAGTTGACATTATCATCCGTCAGGATGGAAGTGTCAGTGTTGAGGATAACGGCCGTGGTATCCCCATCGATCCGATGAAGGAGAACGACAACAAGAGTGCACTTGAGACGGTCCTTACCGTCCTTCATGCTGGAGGAAAATTCGATAAGGACACATATCAGGTATCAGGGGGTCTGCACGGTGTCGGTGTCTCGGTAGTAAATGCTCTCTCGATCAAACTGACCGCTCAGGTCTGGAAAGACGGGAACGAGTATGAGATGCAGTTCTCACGGGGAGGAGTCATTCAGGAGATGACTACCCGTACAGAATCGTTTGATGAATTGAAAGCGAGATATGTACGCAGATTGGGAGAACTTCCAGTTGACGCTCCGGATAACCGGGATGATTTTCTGCGGAAATTCTATGCTGCGGTTACCGGTACACGGGTAACCTTTAAACCCGATAGTACCATCTTTGATACCGTCGATTTCGATTATGATATTCTGGCACACCGGATGCGGGAACTCGCATTCCTGAACAGCGGTATTACCATCAGAATCTGTGATGAACGGTGTGAAGACTGGAATGAATGCCGTGAAACTTTTTCATATGTTGGTGGAATTACCGAGTATGTCAGATTCCTTAACCGTGATATTCCTCCGATTCATGAGAGCATTATCGCACTCGGAAAATCAGATCCTGAAAATAAGGTTGAAGTTGAGATAGCACTTCAATACTCGACCGGGTTTTCTGAAAAGGTGTTTACCTACGTAAACAGCGTCAATACCCGTGAAGGTGGGACACATCTGGAAGGGTTCAGATCTGCTCTTACGAAGGCCATCAACAAGATGGGAAAGGAAAACAAGGCAATCAAGGATCCAAGTTTTTCATTAAAAGGTGAAGATGTCCGTGAAGGCCTGACTGCCATCATCTCAGTGAAGATGGCAAACCCTCAGTTTGAAGGGCAGACCAAGATGAGACTGGGGAATAGTGAGATCAAAGGAATCGTTGATTCACTGGTTTATTCCTCACTATGTGAGTACTTCGAAGAGCATCCCAAAGATCTTACTTCCATCGTTGAAAAAGCGATGCTTGCTTACCAGGCTCGTGAGGCAGCACGTAAAGCCAGGGAACTTGCAAGGAGAAAAAGTACTCTTGATTCATCCGGCCTTCCGGGAAAACTCGCTGACTGTTCTGAACGATCTCCTGAAAAGAGTGAGATGTATATTGTGGAAGGAGATTCTGCAGGTGGTAGTGCCAAACAGGGACGAGACCGCAGATTCCAGGCAATTCTTCCACTTAGGGGTAAGATCCTGAACGTCGAAAAGGCAACGGTTCACAAAATTCTCAAGAATCTTGAGATTCAGTCATTAATATCAGCCATTGGTACCGGTGTTGGAGAATCATTTGATATCGAAAAAGCCCGGTATCACCACATCATCATCATGACCGATGCAGATGTGGATGGAGCACATATCAGCACCCTGCTTATGACGTTCTTCTACCGGTACATGCAGCCTCTTATTGATGCCGGTTATATTTATCTCGCACAACCTCCCCTCTACCGGATTGCCAAAGGAAAACAAGAGGTATATGCATATGCTGAAGACGAGATGCGAAGAGTAATGCAGGAGATGGGCGATAAAGGAGTCGGTCTTCAGCGGTACAAGGGTCTTGGTGAGATGAATGCTATCCAACTCTGGAGTACTACCATGGATCCGGAGACCCGTATCCTCAAGCAGATCAAGATAGAAGATGCAAGTTACGCAAATGAGATCTTTGAGAAACTGATGGGAGATGATGTTACTGCCAGAAAAGATTTCATTAAGCGACATTGCAAAGAGGTGACCAACCTTGACTTCTGAGCAGGATCTGCCTGAAGTAGAAGTACTCGAAAATCCCCGGGTTAAACCGGTGAATGTCGAGGAGGAGATGAAGACCTCGTACATCAACTATGCAATGTCGGTCATCATCGGCAGGGCAATTCCTGATGTTCGGGACGGCCTCAAACCAGTGCACCGCAGATCCCTCTTCGCGATGTGGGAAATGGGAAATACTCATGACAAGGCCTACAAGAAATCCGCCCGTGTGGTCGGAGAAGTCATGGGTAAGTTCCATCCGCATGGTGACTCCTCTATCTATGGTACCATCGTAGGGATGGCCCAGCCGTGGACATACCGTATGATGCTGGCCGACGGTCAGGGTAACTTCGGTTCGATCGATGGTGACTCACCTGCAGCAATGCGTTACACCGAGATTCGCCTCAAACCTGAAGCTGAGGAGTTACTTGCTGATCTCGACAAGGAGACGGTTGGATTCGTTCCAAATTTTGATGAATCCCTTGAAGAACCGTCAGTACTCCCTGCAAAACTTCCCAACCTGCTCATCAACGGATCTGATGGTATTGCGGTCGGGATGGCTACCAAGATGCCGCCCCACAATCTTGGAGAGGTTTGCAAAGCAATCATCTATTATCTGGATCATCCGGATGCAACGGTAGAAAACCTGATGGAGATCCTCCCGGGTCCTGATTTTCCTACCGGCGGCGTGATCATGGGTACCGATGGTATCAAATCGGCCTATCATACCGGATATGGAAAGCTCACGGTCCGTGGTGTTGCTGATATTGATGAGACCGGTAAACGTGAACATATCATCATCACCGAGATACCCTACCAGGTAAACAAATCAAGGCTCATTGAGCATATTGCAGAACTGGTCAGGGAGAAGAGAATCGACGGCATCTCTGATATCAGGGATGAGTCGGATAAAGAAGGGATGCGGATTGTTATCGATCTGAAGAAGGGAACTCATCCTCAGATGGTTCTGAATCATCTCTTCAAGCATACCGCTCTTGAAAGCACCTTCGGTGTCATCAATCTCGCCATCGTTGACAATCAGCCAAAAGTTCTCGGCCTTATTCCACTGATCGAGCAGTTTGTCAAACACCGTATTACTGTAATTACCCGTCGGAGTGAGTACGATAAACGGAAGGCTGAAGAACGTGCCCATATACTCCGAGGGCTGCTTCATGCAATTGACAACATTGATGCAGTGATTGCGACAATACGGGCATCAAAGACTGCTGATGAGGCAAAAGGAGCACTGGTAGAAAAATTCGATCTCGATGAAGCCCAAGCTACCGCAATCCTGCAGATGCAGCTTCGTCGTCTCGCAGCTCTTGAAAAGCAGAAACTTGTCGATGAACGGGAACAGCTTGAAGCAGAAATTCGCCGTCTGATGGAACTTCTTTCATCTGAAACAAACATCAGGGCTGAAATCGCCAGAGAATTGACCGAGTCAGAAGCAAAATTCGGTGATAAACGGCGGACTGAAATAACATTCGATCCCACAACCATCGACAAGGAAGACCTCATTCCAAATAAACAGGTACTGGTCTGTCTGACCAAGCATAATTACGTGAAATATATCGATATCGATGCATACCGGACACAAGGGCGGGGTGGTCGCGGGGTTATGGGTATCTCAACCAAGGACGAAGACTTTGTCGAGCAGGTCTTTGTTGCATATACTCATGATCACCTCCTCTGTTTCACATCTGAAGGAAGAGCATACTGGCTCAGGGTTTTTGATATTCCCGAAGGATCACGGCAGAGCCGTGGAAAGGCAATTGTCAATCTGTTGAATCTGAAGGATGATGAGCGGGTAACCGCAGTAATCCCAGTTAAGGAATTTTGTGCTGACCGGTTCTTCCTCTTCCTGACCGAACATGGAATGACGATCAAGATCCCGCAGGATGAATTCTCACGACCCCGCTCCACCGGTGTGAATGCGATCACTCTTCGTGATGATGATCACCTGGTTCATGTTATCGTTACTGACGGAAGCCAGGAGGTTCTCATTACAACCCGGTACGGACAGAGCCTGCGGTTCCATGAAGATCAGATCTCACTCCGTCACCGCAATGCCCTTGGTGTTATCGGTATGCGGATGCGGGATGACGATGTGGTCCGGAGCCTGACCGTGGTCGAGGAAGGAAAACTCCTCCTTACTATAACCGAAGCAGGATATGGAAAGCGGACCAGTTTTGATGAATACCGCGGTCATGGCAGAGGAACACTCGGAGTCAGAAATATTAAGGTCGGACGCAACGACGGGGTAGTCACCGCATTCGCAGTATCTGAAGATGAAGAGATCATTCTGATGAGTGCTGATGGAAATGTGATCAGGACCAAGGTCAATAAGATCTCAATTCAGGGAAGAAGTACCCGTGGTGTCAGAATGATGAAGATAAATGCCAAAGATCGGGTAGTTGGTGTCACCTCACTCTCCCCTGAAGAATCTCAGGAACTTCAGGATATTCCTCAGGCCGAGATTATTGATGAAGGCGATGAAGACCTGGCACCAGATCAGGAATAACTGAATCTTTTTTTAACCGATAGTTCCGAGTCACGTTATTTCCATTCGAATTTCTTTATCACAGATAGTAAGTCTGGAAGTGATTTATTTATCTTTCTTTTTACATGGCAATAATATATAAACTTGTACTTGCATTCATAGATTTGCCACATTTTTCGCGCAGATCATTACTGGGTTGATTATGATGTTTCTGGATAATATTGCATTAAAACCGAAACTGCTCGGTGGCTTTGGTATCATGATTGTCATCGCCATCATCATCTCACTTATTGGTTTTTCATCAATGGGTACGATGACCGGGAAAGCAGACCAGATGTATTCAGAACGCCTCATCGCGTTAGACGGCCTAATGAATGCAGATGCCAGTTTCCTTAATATCAGGGTTAACATTTACAAGACCGTTTTTGCAAAAGATGAACGGATTGATAAATTTGCTGAGGTAGATACAGAAATAGCCAATATTAAAAATAAAGTCGCTGCTTATCAGAAAAATGCAACCTCTGAAGACGAGCAGAAACTTATTACAACATTTAACACAAACTGGCCGATCTTTGAAAAGTCTCTTCGAGGCGTCATAGATGATATGAAGGCAGGAAAGGAAGATGCTGCTCTTACCGGGATTTATAGTGATGACTTTAAAGTTCCCCGCGATGCAGCCCAGGGTGCACTTGATCAACTAGAACAATATAATCAGGATCAGGCCAGAACTCTAAAAGAGGATATTGCCAGACTCTACCAGCAATCATCCTGGATATTTTTATTCATCACCCTGTTTGCTATCATCTTCGGAATCTCCTTTGCTCTTATCCTTACCACAAGTATTACGCGACCATTGGAAAAAACTATGGAAATGATTCAGGAGATGGGGAAAGGGCATCTGGGAATGCGATTGATGATGACGCGCAAAGATGAAGTCGGAAAGATGTCCCATGAACTGGACAATTTTGCAGAAATACTCCAGGTATCAGTGATCGGAATCATGCAGAAGATTGCTTTCGGAGAAAAAGTTGATACCGTTCCGATCATTGATGAGCATGATGAGATTGGTCCAGCCCTCAAGGCAACGGTGGATACGATCAACGATCTTATCGCAGAAACCAAAATACTCACAAATGCAGCAGTCGCAGGAGAACTAGCCACTCGTGGCGATGAGACAAAGTTCCAGGGAGCATATCGTGAGATCATCAGTGGAATCAACACAACCCTGGAGAATATTCTCATTCCTCTCAATGAAAGTATGCAACTCGCAGGTTCATATGCAGGAGGGAACTTTTCAGCCAGATTTTCTGAAAAGATCAATATCAAAGGGGATTTAATCACGTTTAAACAGGCGATGGACACCATCGGTGTCGATACCGGGATTGCAGTGAGTGCTGTGGTATCAGAAGTACATAATCTGATGAACGGTATGGAAGAGACCAATGCAAGTATTGAAGAGATATCAGCAGGAGCACATAATCTTGCACAGAATTCCTCCAGGGTAAGCGATCTTTCGGATAAATCATTACAAGAAATACAACAGATTCTGCATGCAATGAATGATCTCGCATCAGCGGTTTCAGCCGTTGCTGTTGACACGGGAAAAGTTGCCTCCTTAACTCAGGAAACAGATTCACTTTCATCCGAAGGAGCCAGGCTG
>NZ_JAJRBM010000416.1 GCF_028679455.1 Methanospirillum sp.
AAACAGACCAACTTCACTCCTCTTGAAGGATTTCTTCTCTACTCTGATCGCTCTATGACGCTTCCCCTGGTTCTGGAAAATCGCAACATGACGAGAGAACTCTCCCTGAGTAGCGGTTGGAATCTGGTAGGCCAGCCGGATATGGCTCCTATCAATGCCAAGGCTGCTCTTGCCTCTCTCTCGCAGAACTGGACCTCTCTGCTTCAATATAATAATAGCATTCAATCCTATGATCCGGCAATAATACCTGGTGCCAGTGGTTCACATGGAGATACCCGTGTGCTCTCCCCATTTTCGGCTTATTGGATCTATATGAATAATGTGTCGGTTTACCGGCCGTCCTGGTAAATTGAAAAGGTATTTGCAGTAGCAGGAGAAGAGAAGATTAATGGTAGCCCTCGGGGAACGGTTTCTATATGGCTCTGAGATCGCTGGCTCTCTGATAATTGGGCTGATTTTTATCGGAACAGCGGTCAACAGTGGAACAGATCCTGATATCCGCTGGAAACTCATCATAGGAGCGGTGCTCTGTTTCAGCTGCTCATTAGTCTTCCTGGTTATGTACCATAATACCAACAAGGAACGACAGAAAAGAAAAATTTCCTAATATATCGGCGTCTTTTTTAAAAAAGGATTAGATGATGATTGCATTGGACATCTTGTCCTTCTCATCATCAAATTCTGCGACTACTGCTTCGGTGGTCAGGAGCATTCCGGCAATGGAGGCAGCATTCTGAAGACCGGATCTGACGACTTTTGTCGGATCAAGTACACCTGCTTCGAGCAGATCTTCATAGGTGTCTTTTTTGGCGTTGTACCCGTAAGATTCGCTCTTGTTGGATCGGATGGTTGAGACAACCTCTGCACCCTCGCGGCCTGCATTGCTGGCAATCTGACGGAGTGGCTCTTCAAGGGCGCGTCTGACAATATTTACTCCGATCATCTGCTCGTCTTCAACCTTCAGTTTGTCAAGTGACTTTGCAGTACGGAAGAGGGTAACTCCGCCACCGGCAACGTATCCTTCCTCAACTGCTGCCTTGGTTGCGTTTAATGCGTCATCGATACGCATCTTCTTCTCTTTGACTTCAGTCTCGGTTGCTGCTCCTGCCTTGATAACCGCAACACCGCCACCGAGCTTGGCAAGCCGGTTCTGAAGTGTGGTCTTGTCGTACTTCTTCTCGGCAACGTTTAACTGGGACTCGATCAGGTTCTTTCTGCCTTCGATCTCGTTCTTCTTGCCCTTTCCACCAACAACGGTTGTTTTGTCCTGATCGACTTTTACTGCCCGTGCCTGTCCGAGCATGTCCATCGTAACATCTTCAAGGTTCAGGTTGCGGGTCTCAGAGATGACGGTTGCTCCGGTAAGGATCGCAAGGTCCTCGAGCATGTCCTTCCTGACATCTCCGAACTCTGGTGCCTTGACTCCACATACCTTGATTGCTCCGCGTATGATGTTCAGGATCAGTGCGGTCTGTGCTTCACCATCAATGTCATCAGCTATGATGAGCAGTGGTTTTCCGGTGGATGCAACCATTTCAAGAACCGGCACCAGCACCTTAACGCTGCTGATCTTCTTATCCGTCAGCAGAATCAGAGGCTCGTCAAACTCCACAACACGACGTTCCTGGTCGGTAACCATGTATGGGGATATATATCCACGGTCAAACTGCATACCTTCAACATGCTCAAGGCTGGTGTCAAGAGTCTTAGAGTTCTCAACAGTGATGACCCCGTTGTATCCGACCTTCTCCATAGCGTCAGAGATCAGGCTACCGATCTCCTCGTCGTTGTTTGCGGAGATAATAGCGATACGCTTGATGGTCTGTTTGTCTTTGACCTCAATGGTCTTGCTCTTGAGGTCTGCAACGATCGTCTCAACGGCACGGTCGATACCCTTCTTGATCTCGATTGGGTTTGCACCGGCGGTGATGTTCTTTATCCCCTCGGTGACCATTGCCTGGGCAAGAACGGTTGCTGTGGTGGTCCCGTCTCCAGTGGTATCCTGTGTCTTAGAGGCGACTTCCTTGATCAACTTTGCGCCCATATTTTCGAACTTGTCTTTCAATTCGATCTCTTTAGCGATGGTGACTCCGTCATTGGTTACGACCGGCCCAACCGCTTTATCCAGTACGACATTTCGTCCCTTTGGGCCAAGGGTGATCTTAACGGTATTTGCGACCTTGTTAACGCCCTCCAGCAGTGCATGACGGGCGTTCTCGCTGAACATAATCTGTTTGGATGCCATAGTTATTCTCCTCAGTCAAATTTTGCTACAATATTCTTGAACTCGACTATTACGTAATCTTCTTTGTCAAGTTCTACTTCTTCCTGGCTGTATCCGCCGTACAGAACTTTATCTCCTGCTTTGAGGGGCAGAGCTTTTCCATCTTCGAAGGTACCAACTGCGACAACATCGCCCTGCTTTTTCTTCTCTTTTGCAGATTCAGGGATGTAGATGCCACCCTTAGTCTTCTCATCCTGTTTATAGGGCTTGATTAAAACCCGAGGTCCGATTGGTGTGATTGTCATAGAAATCTCCTTCTTAAGAATTCTGCATATAGATATTGATTATTGCATCTATATATGTGTTATTCAATCTTCGGATATGAAGTCAATTAATTTGATATCATATCGATCTAATATTTGATAATAGAGATTTTCGGTATGCATCAACGTTTAGTGCTCCAATATCTTCCGAAGCCAAGCCGTAGGGATCTGAAGGAGGAAGCCTACTGGCTTTGTGATACTCTGGGGCTTTCATCGGGCAGGGATCTAGAAGATCTCTCAATCCGGATCGTTCTCAGCCTCCTTGAGGAGTCATCACGGCGGGAAGGAATCGCTTCAGAACAACTTGCGGACCTGCTGGGAATTACCACCGGCAGGGTGAATCATCATATCCGGAATCTCTCCCGGTCTGGTGTGATATACCGGAACCGGAGGCTGATTCACCTACGTGGCCGTAGTATGCGCGAATCAGTCCGGGAACTGCGTAAGGATGCGGACCGTATTTTTGATGAACTGGAGAAGGTTGCAACAGAGATAGACTCCATGATGGGATTGCCAACAGGCAGTGAGGCTTCAGAACCACATGCACTTGCAGTCCCTTCCCCCCACAATAAACTGGTCATCTGAATGCTCTCCCCTGAATAAATTCAACCCATGGTCTGATCATACAAACCTGCATCATCGTATGGATCGTAATTATCAGATTCCTGGTATTACATCCCAAAAGGCGGAGATGCCGGCAAAGTGATCCTGCCATTCGATCACAGATGAACTGATTCTCTAATGTGATGCCGGTCATAGTTATCTGATAAATGGTAGTGAGGCCCCACATCCATCACATCTGATTCCCTGTAAGTGGGATGTGTCCACCGAGTACCCTGCCCGTCTGATGACAATCTCCTCACATGACGGGCAATAAGTATGTTCGTATGGATGCCCGCCTACATTTCCAAGATAAGGAAAATTCAGTCCTTTTTCCTTTGCCAGCTTGTAGATCTTCTCGAGTGTCTGAACCGGGGTTGCCGGCCTGTCAGTCATGTGGAAATCGGGATGAAACCTGGTAAAATGCATCGGGGTATCAGATCCCAGATTGGTGATAACCCAGTCTATCAAATCTCCGATCTCCTCCAGGTCATCATTAAGACCTGGAATAATCAGGGTTACCGTTTCGATATGCAGGCCTAGTTCTCTGGCTCTGATGGTGGTATCCAGAACCGGCTGCAGACGGGCCTTACATACACTCCGGTAGAACCTATCAGAAAAAGCCTTGAGATCTACCCGCCAGGCATCCAGGAACGGTGCGAGATTATTCAGTGCATCTTCGGTCATGTACCCGTTGGTTACATATACTGTTTTTAGCCCTTCCCGATGTGCAAATTCCCCCATGTCTCTTGTATACTCATACCAGATCGTGGGCTCATTATAGGTCCATGAAACCGAACTACATCCCTGTGATCGAGCTCTTCTGACCCCTTCTTCCGGCAGGATCTTATGGAGTGGGATGTCCATCAGTTCAGGCTGTGAAATATGCCAGTTCTGGCAGTGTGAACAGGAGAAGTTGCATCCGATGCTCCCTAGTGAGTATGACCGGGTCCCGGGAAGAAAATGGTAAAGCGGTTTTTTTTCGATGGGATCCACTGCTTCTGCTGATACCCTGGCATAGGTCCCGGCAATCAGCCTCCCTGCATGATTTCTTCTAACACCGCATCTCCCTGATCTTTGGTCCGGAATATGGCATCGGTGATTACAGAGTGAGCATCTGACCGATCCATTCATATCAGTGGTATACTGCAGCGCTTCTTTCTCTTGTGCATCTTTGTTGTTCTGCATCAATGCCCTTCTTTATGTGGTTGTTTCTCTGCTGTTCGTCGGGATAGTTAAGATAGAGTTGATAGTATTTCCCTCATTCTTTTTCATTTGACATCTGGTCTGACGACAACCTATATCCCCCTTTTCATGAAATATATCGGGTTGAATGTCCACCATTGTTCTGTCTCTGGGTGGTTCGATCCTGATGCCTGGACTCGACTCACCCAACATTAAACCATATATCTCTGTTCTTGAGAAAATTGCATCAAATCATCGTCTTTTCGTGGTGGTGGGCGGCGGAGGTGAAGCACGGCGCTATATCACTGTTGCACGTTCCCTTGGCGTCGATGATGCATCTGCTGATGAACTTGGGATCCTGGTAACCCGACTGAATGCAACTCTTCTGATTCAGGCACTAAGGCAGTCAGCCTGGCCGAAGGTGGTTGAGACTCATACTGAAGCACTTATCGCGGCCGAATCTGGGAAGATTGTGGTTATGGGTGGAGTTACTCCTGGTCAGACCACTGACGCAGTGGCTGCTGTGCTTGCAGAACGATCCGGGGCCTCGGTTTTTTTCAATCTGACTTCAGTAGATGGGATCTACTCTGCAGATCCAAAAACTGATCCTGCAGCACGAAGGTATGAAATGCTTACTCCTACAGAACTGCTTGAGATCGTAGTCCACCAGCAGGCAACTGCAGGAATCAATACGGTGATGGATGTGGTCGCGGTAAAGATGGTTGAACGGTGCGGGATCCCCTTGATCGTTCTTGATGGCAGGGATCCTCAAGCTCTTCTAGGTGCCGTGGAAACCGGGAGATGCAATGGAACGGTGGTAAGCAGGGCCGGAGTGAGTCCTCTTCCTCTCTCATAGCGAAATACTTAAATGGGCTGTGTGCTAACATTGGTAGCGCACGGGGTAATAGGGTAGCCTGGTCCATCCTAGAGCGTTTGGGACGCTTTGACCGCAGTTCAAATCTGCGTTACCCCATTTCTGTTTTTATGGATTCTTCAGTTCCCTGTACTATCTATCACATTCTTTCAGACGAATATGATCTAGCATCGTCAAGAGATGAATTTCTTCATTTTGAGACGCCCTACCAGATCCTTATCGCAACAATTCTCTCAGCCCAGACTACGGATCGGTGTGTAAACCAGGTAACAAGGATCCTCTTCTCACGCTATCATGATCCTGCCTCGCTCTCGGTTGCATCACCAGCGGAAGTAGAGGAGATCATTCATGCAACCGGTTTTTTCCGGACAAAGGCTCGAAATATTATCGCAGCTGCAAAGGTTCTGGAACAGTCGTTTGGTGGGCAGGTCCCTGATAGGATAGAACAATTACTGACAATTCCTGGTGTCGGGCGAAAAACAGCCAATATTGTTATTCATCATGCTTTTGGCAGGTCAGAAGGAATCGCCGTGGATACTCATGTCAAGAGGGTCTCAACCCGACTTGGACTTTCCTGTCATACTGATCCCGATCATATTGAACAGGATCTCCTCAGGATATTTCCTCCCGGAGTCTGGGGAGACATCAACGGGCTCTTTATTCTTCATGGCAGAAAGATATGCCGGGCGAGAAAGCCTGATTGTAGTCACTGTGTGCTCCATGAACTCTGTACCTATGCAGAAGTGAATTCATCCTAATCTCCTGCCCTGTTATCGATGCCCTTATCCTTCTGGTATGATTATGTACTTCTGGTGATGCCATGGCGACCTTTAATTCAACAGCATTCTTTCATGCAGAACTGAATTTATGGTGAGTTGGAAGTTTCAGATTCTCGTATTATGCTCCAGGGCCTGCGTTCAGTGTTTGTGAGCGGATGCTTTGTATCGTGGATGAATACCTTAACAACTTTGATATTCATGGATATTTTGTTCTCAACGCGTCTTGAACTGGTCCCAATAACGGTAGAACTTTGTAACGCTGATCTGGCCTCGCATGAACTGCTCGGTAAAAACCTGAATGCCCGCATCCCAGAATCCTGGCCCCCTGCTTTGGTGACCCGAGAAACTCTGGGTGAATTCATTGCTCTTCTTACTGCATCCGGTGGGATCCGCTTGTATGCCTGGTACTGGATACGGGTTGGTCCTAGTCCTGATGAACGGATTCTGGTCGGCAGTGGCGGGTTTGTGCGAGGAGAAGATAATATTCTAGAACTTGGATATTCGGTTCTTGATGAATTCCAGTGTCAGGGATATGCAACAGAAGCGGTGAAGATTATGATCTCATGGGCTGAAAATGATCTGCGTGTCGGGTTCATTAAAGCCTGCACCTTTCCTGAACTTACCGGTTCGATAAAAGTCTTGGAAAGAACCGGATTTTCATATGTTGGTGAGGGAGATGAAGAGGGATCTTTAGCGTATTCAAAAACCCCTTAATTTTTTGGTTTTCAAAAAAGGTTGCAGGCATGGACCGAGCGGGAATTGAACCCGCGGCCTCTACCATGCCAAGGTAGCGATCTACCACTGATCTACCGGCCCGCCTTACTAGGTTGTATGAGGTTGCATATATATTCTGCCATTTCTCTTTTTCAGACTATGAATCCCTGAATCCGGGGATTAATTCCCGATGAGATATGAGTGATGAGCACCAATGAGTACTATTCTGATTGCTCACCAGAGCATGGCAGGGAAATAATGCTGGGGATTATTGGAGGGACATCTCTTCTTGAGTTTACATTTGGTCATTTACAGAAAAAAGTAGTCCATACTCCGTATGGTTCTTCAGAACTACTCATGGGTTCCGCCATCGTGCTTCTCCTCAGGCATCAGAACCAGCGTGCTCCTCACCGGATCGCGTATCGCGCTCATCTGGCAGCTCTTTCGGTATCAGGTGTCGATCGGATCATCTCGATTGGTTCCACCGGATCACTTAAACCGGATCTTTCTCCTGGAAGCCTGATAATCCCCGATGATTATGTTAGTCTCTCTGCATCTCCCACCATTTTCAACCACTCTATTGGCCACATCAGTCCTGAATTTTCTAAGGAACTGATGGAGACTCTTGCACAGAAGATTCCGGCAGCCCGGGTTGGGGGGACGTATATCCAGACCGACGGTCCACGGATAGAAACTGCTGCCGAGATCAGATGGATGGCTGAAGTGGCTGATGTTGTCGGTATGACAGTTGCATCAGAAGCAAGTGTTGCTAAGGAACTCAATATTCCATTTGCTGCAATCTGCACGATTGACAATTATGCGAACGGTGTAGCACAGGAGGAGGTTACCTATGATCAAATTGTTGCAAATGCCCGTTTGTATAAAAAACGGACCGAATCAATGCTGAAAGCAATCATTTCAGGATGCACATGACTTGTGAAATGCGCTGGAAAACTAATAATATTTCAAAAATGTATGGGTGAGATAGGTTTTATCCACCCTGAAGCATACCATATGATAAGCCTGCAGTCACCAGGGAGGAAAAGAGATTGGCAGTAACGTCGATCCTGACTATTGGAGATCCACAACCATTTCAGAATATTATCCAATTATTCTCTGAAAATGGCGCTAAAGTAGATGTTCTCTCAGTGACTGACATAAAAGAGAGTATTAATAAAATACAGACGACTCACATCGATGTAATTATTTCAGATTTTGATCTTGGCCCCCAAAATGGGATTGATTTTATTAACCGGTTGAAAAAACAGATTCAATCCAGTCCTATCACCATTTTTACCGGGGAACAGGGTCCTGCTATCGCAAAAGAGGCACTTAAGGCCGGTATCGACTATTACTTCCAGAAAAATGGCGATCCTGAACTGGAAAAGGTCCAACTCAATACCTTTATCAGACAAATTGTTAAGTACAAACAGGCAGAGGAAGCCCATCAGTACGCAGATACCAATTTTCACACTATCGTTGAAGCAACTGAAGATTCTATCTATATGATTGACCGGCACTACCGGTATCTGTATATCAATACCCCTCATCAGAAACGTCTTGGAATCTTTGGAGAAGATTATGAATCCAAGCTGTACAGGGATCTGCACTCCGAGGAAGAAAATAAACGATTTATCCACTCGATGAGTCAGGTTCTTACCCATAGTGACTTTTACTTTGAGGAGTATGAGAAGGAAGGAAGGTTTTATTATCGGAAGTTCATCCCGGTAAAATACCAGTCTACAACCCAGATTCTCGCCGTAACCGTCGTATCAACTGATGTCACTGACCGGGTCAGACTCAAGGATGAGGTTGCGCACGGAGCATCCCTGATGGCTGCTACCCTCGAGTCTACCTCAGATGGGATTTTTGTGGTGGATCGGGCCGGGAAGATCATCAATTATAACCAGAAATTCCTTGAAATGTGGTATATCCCTGAGACGGTTATTGAAGAGCGGGATGAAGAGGTACTGCTTGCCTATCTGGAGGATCAACTGGAGGACAGGACAGCCTTCATTGAGCGGGTAACCTGGATTCGGAATAATCAGGACAAAG
This sequence comes from Methanospirillum sp., assembly GCF_028679455.1. GTDB lineage: Archaea > Halobacteriota > Methanomicrobia > Methanomicrobiales > Methanospirillaceae > Methanospirillum. The sequence goes on from NZ_JAJRBM010000416.1 coordinate 8,755, forward strand.
ATGCCTTTGATGTTCTTGAGTTTCGTGATGGTCGCATCTTTGAGCGCCAGACACTTCCCCAGCGCATCGGTGGCACGATCATCGGACGGGTATGGAGTTTTCGTGATGTAACCCAGCAGCGTTCTACGCAGACTGCCCTTCAACTCACACAGGCGAACTATCGGAGTGTGGTAGAATCAACCGGTGATTCAATCTACATGGTAGATCTGGAGTCCTGTTACCTTTTTATGAATACCTATCACCGGAAAAAACTGGGTGACCTGGCTGAGAAATATCTCGAACAACGGATGCGGGTAATGCTTCCTCCAGGAGAAGATAAACGGTTTGATGACGCGGTGAAGCGTGTTGTAACAACCAAGAAGATGTTCATGGATGAACTCCAGTGGCTGGGCCGTGATTACATCAGGCGATTCAGTCCGGTACGGGACGATGATGACGGGGAAGTCAGGGCTATTACGGTTGTGCTTACTGACATCAGTGAACGCAAGGCTGCAGAGCAGGAGGTTCATAACTCCGAAGAACGGCTCAAGATCCTTTTTGATCATGCACCTGAAGCATATTTCCTTACTGATATCAAAGGGACATTTGTTGATTCGAACCGGGCTGTGACAGAACTGACCGGGTTTACCAAGGATGATCTGCATGGTCGGAATATTTTCACGATGGGGCTGATAGCATCGATGCATATCACCAAGACTGCAGTTCTGTTTGCCAGGAATGCTCTTGGAAAGGCAACTGGGCCTGAAGAGATGAAAATTCATCGCAAGGATGGGACTACGGTCTATGCAGAGGTGGTAACCTACCCGATCAAGATTCATGACCAGAGTCTGGTGATGACGATTGCCCGTGATATAACCCAGCGGAAAGAGGCTGAGGAAGCACTAAAAGAGCGTGAAGAACAGTACCGGCTCTTGGTAAACAATGCGAACGAAAGTGTTCTGGTCCTTCGTGGTGGCACGGTTATCTTCTCTAACCCGAAAGCGTCAGCGTTGCTTAAGCGTCCCCGTGATGAACTGGCCGGCCATGATCTCATATCCTGGGTCCATACAGATGATACAGGAACAATTCAGAATTTGATCAGCGAGGCCGCATCAAGCGGTGCAATTCATGCAGGGCATGTAATCCGCATGTACGATAACACCGGTGAGATCAGATGGCTTGAGATAGGGCTGGTTGCCATCACCTGGAAAGAGGGTCCTGCTTTGTTGTTTCTGGGGAATGATGTTACTGACCGGAAGATTGCACAGGATGCACTGGTGCAGAGTAACAAGAAACTCAACCTCCTTTCCAGTATCACCAGGCATGACGTACTGAACCAGATCACGATCCTGCTTGCCTATCTGGATCTGCTCAAAAAGAAGAATACTGATCAGAATCTGATCCCCTTTATCGATAAACAGACAGAGGCCACCCAGGCAATCAGAAGTCAGATCGTCTTCACCAAAGAATACCAGGATGTTGGGGTGAAGGCCCCTCAGTGGCAGAACGTTGCTGGGAAGATCAAGGCAGTAAAGGATCTTCGGAAATGTGATTTCGTCCGATGGGATAGCGGACTTGAGAATCTAGAGATATTTGCAGATCCCCTGCTTGAAAAAGTTTTCTCAAATCTGGTCTCTAATTCACTGATGCATGGTGACCGGGTGAGTTCGATCTCCTTTTCAACGGTCCAGCAGAATGGTGTTCTCTCTCTTGTGTATGAAGATAACGGGATTGGGATTCAGGCAAATGAAAAGAAGAAGATATTCGAGCACGGATACGGAAAAAATACCGGATTTGGGCTATTTCTCTCCCGGGAGATCCTTGCGATAACCGGCCTGTCCATCGCTGAGAACGGAACTGCGGGTTCTGGTGCAAGGTTTGAAATTCTGATACCGGCGAATGCATACCGGTATACCTGATACCTAGGTCCATGCATTGGTGAGTAATGATTTTCAACTCGACTTACATCTGTTTTGATTCAAAAGATTTGATGGGAGTGCATAGATCAGACGCCATTCATCTGTATTTATATCCCATAATGGCAAAGAGGGATGAAATCATCTGAAATTATGGTTCACGTACTTCATTTTTCTGTCAATCAAATACGGGGAGCTCTTCTGCTTGATGACAGTATGTACCTGGTGAGGATGGCTGCACTTGATTTGGTTTCAGTCGATACACCCGGTGTGGCAGGGACACTGAATCTTCATGGGTTCAGGATTCCGGTCTATTCACTCCACAAGTTTTTTGGATTCCCTGATCGCTCCCCTCAACTGACAGACAGCCTGATTATCGCGAAAACAGGTCCATACAAGATAGCTCTCTGGGTTGATCAGACATATGTGCTCACGGATGAGATGATGGTGACTGATCCTGGCGTTACTGGAGAAGATGCAGTCCCGGGAATGACTATTCTGCCCGATGGGGTTGTGTTTATTCATGATCTTCCTGTCTTTCTGGACGCATGGAAAACGAATGATCAGCAAAAGATTGGAATGGTGCTCAAAGAGTTGTCATTTCGGGAAGAGAACCATCGGGATCATATTCAGAGTCAGGATGAGATCTGTAGTTTAGAAAAAACGAGGCGGGTCCTATCTGAACGGGCTGCAGAACTTGCAAAACCTGAAGGAACGCCATCAGAAACAACATCTCTTGAGGTTTTATCATTCAAACTGGTATACCGTGATTATGCAGTAGAAATGCGGTTTGTTCGTGAGGTTGTACTCACCCGTGAGATCACACCGGTTCCCGGAACCCCTCTGCACATCATCGGTGTCTGTCCGGTACGGGGGGAGATAATTCCCCTGGTTGATCTCCGTGTACTCCTATCGATTCCTGAAAAAGGGCTGACTGACCTTAATCAGGTTATTGTGCTGACTGATGGAGCAATAACATTTGGAATTCTTGCAGATCAGATCACCGGCATGACGGTCATTCCGGTTGATGAGATCTCACATTCAAATTCGCAGATCCCCCTCGGTCAGCCAGACTTTATCCTCGGTGTTGATACCGAAGAGCGGATGGTAATCAACGCTGCTGCAATTATGGCTGACCCGACCATGGTTGTTGACCAGTCCGGAGAATCAGAGAATCTAGCGTGTATACAGCATATGGGATAGAATTGAGAGGATGAAGAGCACATGAGTATTTCTGAGCAGAGAGGTCTGGATGTGACACTGAATAATCCGATGGGGGAGTCCTGCAATGATTGATTTCTTCACAAACTTGAAAGTCGGCACGAAAATTCTGGTAATATGCCTCTTTATTGCAATAATTCCAACCTTATTGCTTGGGACTGTCGCATATTCTAGTTCAAGCAGCGTGATCAATGAACAGATTGAGACTCTGCTTGAGACTCAGGTTCAGGATATGAAGGGTTGGACCAATGATGTCTATAAACTGACCCGAATAAAAGTCAATAGTGACCTGAATGTCCTGAAACAGAATTTTTACTCCAAAGGAACCCCTTCAATTATCAATGGTACCATGACCCTTACTGATAACAAAGGGAACCGATATGTCATAAATAATAATTTTGAGATGGTAGATAAGGTGCAGGAACTTGTCGGAGGGGCTGCAACCGTCTTTCAGGTTTATAATAATTCATATGCAGTTCGAATCTCAACAAATGTCATCGGAACCGATGGAGAGCGGGCAGTCGGGACTCATCTTACTGATAATGTTTACGATGTTGCAGTAAAGAAAGGAGAGACCTATTATGGCAGACGCGACCTCTTTGGCAAGGATTATGTGACTGCCTATGAACCGATCAAAGATCCGAACGGGCAGATTATCGGAGTTCTTTTTGCAGGAACTGAAGAGGGACAGACTCTTGATATTGTGAAGAAGAGCATCAACGAGACCACAGTTGGAAAACATGGGTACATGTATGTGATTGATGGGGGCGGAAACGTTCTGATTCATCCGGCACTTGCAGGTCAGAACCTTTCTGAAATGGGCTATGTCAAGCAGATGTTTGACAAGAAGGAAGGATCAATAGCCCATACTATCAATGGAACCATGGTCTTTGATGCGTATACCTACTATGAACCCCTTGACTGGTATATCGTTTCACGTGCTGATCTTTCCGACTTTTCAGGTCCGATAGATACTCTCCGCAATACTATATTTGCGCTGGTTATCGCTTCAATCCTGTTTGGATCTATCATTGCAATCCTGTTCGGGCGTTCGATATCCGGACCGCTGCAGCAGGTGGTGGTGATGATCAAAGAACTTCGTAATGGTCATGTTTCAGCCAGGCTTAATATCCAGCGACAGGATGAGATCGGTATCATGGCCGCCACGATGGATGAGTTTGCAGATGATCTGCAGATCAATGTCGTTGAGACGATCAAGAAAATTGCTACCGGTCAGTATATTCTTGAATTCTCAGAACCTGCGGATGACCAGGACGAGATCAGGCCTGCTCTGCGGATGATGGTTGAGTCACTTGATCATCTGCATAAAGAGACGATCAAACTCACCAACATTGCAAGGGCGGGTGATCTTTCGGTCCGTGGGGATGAGAATGCGTTTTCAGGTGGATACCGGATGATCATTGCCGGGTTTAATAAAACCCTGGAGACGATTACCGAGCCGGTGAATGAAGCGATGCGGCTCGCCCGGTTTTATGCATCCGGGGACTTTACTGCCAGGTTTGATGAAAAAATTCCGGTTGCAGGTGAGTTTGTTGCATATCGGGATGCTCTGAATACGATAGGTATCGAACTCTCGCGACTAATGAAACTGATCACTGAAGAGTTGTATGAGGGTGTATCAGTCCTCTCCTCAGCATCAAGTGAGATTCTGACCGTCACCACACAACTCTCCTCCGCGAGTTATCAGACTGCTGCAACGGTGAATGAGACCTCTGATACGGTAGAAGCGGTCAGGATGAAGACTGATCTTGCGAACCAGAAGACCAAGGCTGTGTCCGAGAAAGCACTTCGTGCAATACAGGTATCAGGTGAAGGACAACGTTCGGTGCAGGAGATATTAGATGGAATGACTCATATTCAGCGGCAGATGGATATGATCGGGATCAATGTCATCAAACTCTCTGAACAGAGTCAGGCTATTGGTGATATCATTGCAACAGTTACCGAGATCTCAGACCAGTCCAACTTCCTTGCGGTGAATGCTTCTATCGAAGCAGCGAAGGCAGGAGAGTTTGGAAAAGGATTTGCAGTTGTTGCGCACGAGATTCATAACCTGGCTCAACAATCAAAGCAGGCGACTGCCAACATCAGGACTATCCTTACCGATATCCAGCGTGGGGTTACTTCTACTGTAGTTTCAACAGAGCGTGGAACAAAAACGGTGGCTGATGCAGTACGGCTTACCAGCAATGCCAGGGATGCAATCGAGGTCCTGACCCGGACCAGTGCTGATTCGTCCCAGGAGGCTATCGAGATTGCGACCTCTATTCAGGATCAGGTGGCCGGAATGGATCAGATCTCTCTTGCCATCGAGAAGATCAGGGCAGCAGCCCAGAAAAATCTTGAGACCACCAGAAAAGCAGAAAAGACCGCTGAAGATCTGCATGAACTGGGTGTACGGCTGAAGAAGATCACTGAACAGTACCACGTCTGAACTGAAACCATGATCAGTTCTGACGAAGAGTTCCATGAGTGGCTGCTTGGCACCTTTCGTGAAGAGGCTGACGAGATTCTCACTGAAATGTCAAAGGGTTTGATCAGCCTTGAGAACGATAAAGCAGGGAATCAGGCAGAACTGATCGAGCAGGTCTTTAGAAAAACGCATAGTCTCAAAGGTGCAGCCAGGGCGGTAAATCTCAGGGAGATCGAGTCGATATGCCAGAACATTGAGAACGTCTTCTCTGCACTGAAACGGGAGGAGATTGAACCTGATCCCGGGATATTTGATCTTTTGCACCGATCAATATCAGCGATATATACACTTCTCTCACCGGATCCTCCCTCTGAGTTGCTCTCTACTGAGATAGTATATGCACTCCGGTCGGCACTTTCCGGGAAAAATAGTCCGGTTAATGGAGTCACTCAGTCAGGACCTCTAATTCCTGATACTATTCCGAATGCTCCTGTTCCTGATGATGATCCGGAGATCCCCTCTGTTTTCAGCACGGATTTACCGGTTGAATCCGTACCTGAGAATAGCAACCTGCTCCTGGCTGATGAATTGGTATCCCCTTCAGAGCAGGATACTCAAAAGCATGCCGGGAGATATGCGGTCCCCCTCCCGGTTCAGGGAATTGATACGGTAAGAATCTCCTCACATAAACTGGATCAGTTAATATCAGGTTCAGACGATCTGCTTACCACGCGGCTCTTTATTGCTCACCGTCTTCGGGAAATTGAAGATATGATGAGTGCATTCTCACTCTGGAAATGGAATCACTCACAGATTGAAGGAGATTTGCATCAAATTCGTGAGTTTACATACGGTATCCAGAAATCAAATCTCCCTCCTGATATTCTGCTTCCCCTCGAACGAATTATTGATTTCCTGAAGTTTGATCATGACTTCGTCTCCAGTCTTCAGCATGATCTCTCCAGACACATTCATGCTACTGAGATGGATCGTTCAGCACTGGAAGCAAGTACAAGTGAGATCTCTGATCTGATTCACGATGCCGTTCTTCTTCCTATATCCACTATTCTTTCACCTTTTTACAAATTTGTCCGTGATTACTCACGCAGTACAGGCAAGATTGTGGACCTCAGGATAGAGGGAGAAGATCTGGAGATGGATCGCCGTATCCTTGAATCATTAAAACCCGTATTGATGCATCTGATCCACAATTGTATTGATCATGGATTTGCAACTCCAGATGTCAGAATTCAACGGGGAAAACCGGAATCAGGTATTATTCATGTAAGAATAACTCCGCACTCCGGGAGCAAGGTCAGCATTGATGTGATTGACGACGGTGCCGGTATTGATCTGAGTGGAATTCGTAAGGCTGCGGTCGAGAGAGGTGTTATCACCGTTCGACAGGAACCGCATCTTACCGATGAAGAGGCGCTGTGGCTGATCTTCAGATCCGGGTTGTCAACCTGTCGTGAAGTTACTGAACTCTCCGGTAGAGGACTTGGACTTGCCATCGTCGAGGATACAGTAAGCCGACTTGGTGGTGATGTGATGATCTCTTCATTTCCGCTGAAGGGAACCACCATTACTATTGTGCTACCGGTCAGGCTTGCTACTTTTAGGGGTGTGGTGGTTAGATCCGGAGGCCAGACCTATGTATTACCGCTTCAACAGGTTAAGCAGGTTATCCGTGCCGTATCAAACTCTTTTTTGTACCAGGGATCACGACTCGTCGCCCGGATAGACGGTGAGACAGTCAGAGTAGTAATGCTCACTCATGCTCTTGGGATGCAGGGTCCGGGTCCGATTATCAGCGGTCCTGATCCCGTGCCGATCGTTACCCTCGAGTATGGAGGGAGGCAGATTGCCTGTGTAGTTGATGAAGTAATCCGTGTACAGGAGATTGTTGTCCGCCCTCTTGGTAGTCTGCTCAAAAGAGTGAAACGTATCACCGGAGCGGTTATCCTGGGAGATGGAAGGGTTGCCATGGTCCTTGATCCACTTGAACTGATCCAGGAAGCATTTACGACTGGTCGTCCGTCTCAGCAGATCACTGAGAATTTTCATGATGAAAAACGGATTCTGGTAGTTGAGGACTCCGTAACATCCCGTGCCCTGTTGAAGCGGACATTGGAGATGGAAGGATACCTGGTTCAGACTGCTACTGACGGAATGGATGCTTTCGCAAAACTTAAGGACTATGAGTTTGATATGGTCGTATCTGATGTGGACATGCCCAGGATGAGTGGTTTCACGCTCACTGAAAAGATCCGGGCCGACGACAACTATACAGATCTAGCTGTGGTTCTGGTTACTTCACTTGATTCTCAGGAGGATCAGGAACATGGAAAAGCAGTAGGAGCAGATGCATATGTGGTGAAGAGTAGTTTTGAGAAGTGTTCTTTTCTGAAAACCATTCGTGATCTGCTTTCAGGAAAACGATAATTCCCAGGTACGTGGAGAGATAATGCTGGTTTGGGAGCTTTATGGATGACGGGTCTGCTGCACTGCTGAATAAGATCCTGATTGTTGAGGATAACAGGACTCAGGCAGAGTATCTCCGTTACATTCTGTTGAAAGAGGGATATGAGATAACTCTTGCATCTAACGGAGTGGATGCCCTTGAAGTAATGACTGGTAATCTGCCTGATCTGGTTCTTACTGACATCCTGATGCCGGAAATGGATGGTTATACCCTCTGCAATACCATAAAAAAGAGTGAACAGTTCTCCGCAGTCCCGGTCATCCTGGTTACCAATTTATATGATCCTGTTGATGTGATCAAAGGGCTTGAATCTGGTGCAGATAATTTTATTATCAAGCCATTTGATCCTTCCCGAATTAATTACACGATTCTTGATACCTACCGTACGAGAACGCAATCCGATTCTGTTCAACAATCACTCCTTCAGGATGTCTGGTTTGCCGGAGGGACTCATCAAATCTCTGCGAACCGGCGACAGATCCTCAATATTCTCCTTTCTACCTATGAGATCGCAGTAAAAAATTATTCTGAACTGCAGGAAACTCACGATCAACTGAACTATCTGAATGAAGAACTTCAGCATACCGTTCAGGAACTGCAGTCATCCAATCTTGAGTTGATATCTGAAAATACTGAACGAAAGCGGGTTGAAGCAGCACTTGCAAATGCCAATAATAAACTCCAGCTGATGGCAAGTATCACCCGTCATGATATGCTCAACCAGTTGAACTCACTGCAGGGTTATCTTGATCTTGGTCTTTCAGATCGTGTCGAGAACCCTGATCAGGCATGGGAGTATATCCTGAAAGCCAGGATGATTGTAAGTCAGACGATTGATACGGTTTGTTTTACCGATGAATACCAACGAATCGGGATCAAGTCCCCGATATGGCAGGATATCAGGATGTTGGTTGAGCATTCGTTACGTCATACATCTCTGCACAAGATCAGGTTTGAGTGTGACATTCCTCCCGGTTTTAGAATATTTGCTGACCCGCTCATCGAGAAAGTCTTTTCGAATCTGATCGAAAACTCAGTAAAATATGGGATCTCAAACACCTACATCAGATTCGGGATTGAGGAACATGAGGATCGTGTCCTAATCATCTGCGAGGATGACGGGGTCGGAGTACCTGCCGAGGAGAAAGAGAAGATCTTTACGTTTCAGTACGGGAAAAATACCGGCCTTGGTCTTTTCCTCTCCCGTGAAATCCTGTCCATAACCGGGATCAGTATTCGTGAGGCCGGAATAATGGGATCCGGAGCAAGGTTTGAGATCATCTGTCCGGCCGGAACTGCAGGAGCCGAAACAAATCTTCAGAATGCCGGTTCAGAAGAGTTGGAATCCTCTCCTGCTCCATAAACCTGTTTCTATCGTTATTTGGTAACCACTGTCTGGTCAACCCTGAACTTTTCCAGTGCAGTCAAAGTCGATATAACCCTGGTAGGGATCAGTGCGCAGGAGACGTACCCTGACTTTCTGACCTACATATAGTCCTCTGCATCCCTGCACAACCCTTCCTTCAACAGGCGGGCTTATGATCCTGACATAGGTTCCCTTTTCTGAAGCCCCGGTTACCAGCCCTTCAAATAATTGTCCAATCCGGTTCTGAAGCAGGACCGCTGCTGCTGCTTTCTGCATGAACCGTTCAACTTTTTTTGATCCTTTTTCCCGTCCTGTTAGCCAGGTGGTTAGTTCCTGTAATTCAGTATTGGTATACGGATTTTTCCGGTTGTCAAGTACTGATTTGATGATCCGCTGAATAATGAGATCCACATACCTGCGGTTTGGTGCTGTCCCATGGGTATAATCGGTTACTGCCAGGGCAAAGTGCCCGACTGGTGGTTCTCCCGGAATGAGGGGAACATATTCTCCCGGTCCCATGAGTTTTACTATCGTGAGCGAGAGATCCGGGAAACGTTCTGGATCAGCCTGTCTGCGTTTTATGAGGAACTTAGCAAGTGCACGGGTATCAGGTGCCCGGGGAAGTTTTTCCCTGAGCTGCGCTGCGGTCATTCTTATTCCTTCCCAATTTTTGGGTGTCCTCACGATCCTCTGGACCATTGGCATCCCCGCTTTGTTCAGGAATGCTACCGTAGTTCCATTTGCTGCCACCATGAACTCTTCAATAAGGCAGCGGGCAAGGTTCTGTTCCTGGACTACCAGATCAAGGACTACTCCCTCGCTGATAATAGCATTTGCCTCAAGGGTTCCGAGATCAAGTGCACCCTGTTCCCGTCGGTGTTGTTTGAGCCGCAGAGCGGCGGTGTTCTGGAGTTCGATCTGTTCTTTGAGTCCTGCCACTGCTCGCACAGATTCAGGAATATTCGTCTTCCCTTCAAGCCAGTCACCAATCTCCTCGTAGATGAGTTTTGCCCTATTGGTAACAAGTGCCCGGTAGATATCTCCAGGTTCGAAGTTTCCATCCGGCAATACCGTATATTCGATCACCATTGCCAGGTGATCAGAACCGGGAAGGAGGGATGAGACCCCTTTGGAGAGTGGGTCTGGGAGCATGGGAAAGGTTTCAATCCCGGTATACACGGAGGTTCCGTTGTGTGCTGCATGCCGGTCTGCCTGTGAATCACGGTTTACAAAAAAATCAACATCAGCAATGGCTATCTTTACATGAATGATATCGTTTTTTCCCGGTTCACAATACTCGATCTGATCGAGATCCATTGAGTCATAATTATCGATTGATGACCAGAGCAGGGTTCGGAGATCACGGATATCATTCGGGTGAGAGTCGATTGGTTTGTTGACGATTCCCTTCACTTCATTGATGACTGATGGTGAAAATTCTGGTAAAAATCCGTATTTTACCATCACATCGCGAGCGATAGATTTGAGATCTATTGGAGTATTTTTCTTCATTATGTAGTCATCCTGTAATCTGTTTGACATCCGGTAATGAACTGATCTTTTTCCTGATAGTCATTTTAACCGCTCCCTGGCCATAATCTCCTTTTTCAGATTGTCAAATTCTTCCTTGGAGATATGTCCCCGTTCGTAGATCAGGATCAGGTTATCAAGTTCTCTCATCCTGTTTTCAAGGATCTGATCCCGTGTGGTTTTTACCGGCTGGTTCCCTGGTTTTTCATCCTGTTTTTTCTGGGCAAGACTTGGGGTGATCAGTAGAATAAAGATACCCCCTGCCAGTATCATCCATGCGGTAGGTATTGTAAATCCCGCATTCTGCATCATTCCGGAAACTATCGGGTCCTGAGATCCTGATCCCCCTCCCATGGACGCTGAAAGCCCGCCACCGAGAGCCATCTGCATCACATATCCGATCCTGGTTCCGTTCAGAATATCAAATCCCATCATTACTGCGGCTAGGCCCCCGCTCAGGTAGAGCAGGAAAAAACGGCTGGTGTATGTGATATATACAGAGAGGCCTGCTACCAGAAGATAGAGAAATCCACTTCCGGTAGGCCCGTTCAGGTACGTGATCTGCCCGATTAGTGGAATCGAAAAAAAGGTGGATAATCCTCCGATGAAAAGACATAATGATCCCCCATATCCAGCGAGCTGGGTCACTACCTGTAGTGCCGAGGATGCTGCATCCCCTAGACTTACATCATCCGCCATGTTCTTCTCTTATGTGGAGTTAGGCGAGTGACGTATATATCCATCTGCATGGAATTGAGCAATGTTATATGCCTGCCTGAGCGTAACCTGTGCATCAGGTTATGCAGCCTATCTATGTAATCGGCCACCGGCAGCCTGATACTGACAGTATTGCCAGTGCAATCGCGTACGCGAACCTGCTCGGTATGGTCAGAGAAGGATCCTATATTGCAGGCCGGTGCGGAGAGATCAACGCTGAAACTCAGTATGTACTGGATGAAGCCGGATTGACTGCACCCGTATTAGTCGAGAGTGTTGAACCGGTTGTACGGGACATCCCATTCCTCTATCCACAGCAGGCTCCTCATGACATGGCAGCGATCGATGTGGCAGCTCAGATGGATGAACATGATGTCAGAAATATTCCCATAGTTGATGAGAACAACTGTCTGCTCGGTCTTGTCAGCGAGCATGGTCTCGCACGTGCCTATGTCTCTCCACATGCAAGTTTACCGCTTCGGGTTGGTCCCATAAGTACCGAAACACTGTCACGTATTCTCCAGGCAGAGATTGTACATAGTGCCCATGCCAGCCTGGACGGTCAGGTTGCGATTGTGATTGATGCCCTCCATGTCTCATTATCACGGCTTGGATCGGAAGATGTCGCTATCGTTGGTGACAACGAACCTGCCCAGCTTGCGCTGGTATCGGCAGGAATTGGTGCAATGATCATTGCAGAAGGTGCCCCAATCGGTGAACGTCTGCGTGATGCTGCCAGATCACGGAATGTTACCCTGCTCAAGACTGATCTTGATGCCTTCAGCGTTGGCAGAATGATTCATCTCTCTCACCCGGCTACTGCCATTATGGGCCGGGACGTGGAGGTTGTTCATATGGATGACTCCCTTGCACTAGCTACACGCGTCGTTACTAACTCACCGTACCGGACTGCCTGTGTGGTTGATGAAGAGAATCACTTGCTTGGAATGATCTCACGGAACACCTTCCTTGAAGAGATTCATAAAACCGTTATCCTGGTTGATCATAACGAATTCGCACAGGCAGCGGAAGGAATCGAGGAGGCTGAGGTTATGGAGATCATTGATCATCACCGCCTGGGTTCGATCACCACACTTCGTCCGATCCAGTTCAGAAATGAGCCGGTAGGCTCAACCTCTACGATTATCACTCTCCGTTATATTGAAGAAGGGGTTACCCCTTCACCTGATATC
>NZ_JAJRBM010000417.1 GCF_028679455.1 Methanospirillum sp.
AGCAGCATACGGGCCGATGTTACCAAGACCCAGGACAGCGGTTCCGTCAGAGATAACGGCGATAGAGTTTGATTTCAGGGTATATTTCCAGACCTCTGTGTGGTCTCTCGCAATCTCCCGACATACCTCGGCAACTCCGGGAGTGTATGCCCTGCTCAGATCTGCTCTGTTTTTAAGTGGGACTTTGGACTTAATCTCGAGTTTTCCAGCATGAGCAGCATGTAATCGTAATGAATCCGTTCCAATTTCTGTTCGCTGGTCCACATCCATATCTTCATTCTCCGGGTATGGATGAATGAATCTTTCGTATGATCAAAAAAAGTGAAAATACTGCGGGAATAATGAGCAACCGTCAGTTCTAATTAAGGCTCACGATATGGGCTGATAAGTCTGAGCGTTGATTTGGACGGGCGCTCAGAGTCACGTGAATTGTTGATCTGTTGTTCTTCTCTCATGGCTCCCTTGAGCATGATCAGGTAACCACGTGATTCAAGAGCATACTGAACACCTTCCTGAAGCGTCGCCCGAGTCTGGATGTCGCGAAGTTCTATTCCCAACTGAACCATGGTCATTGCAACCTCTGGTTTGATACCGGTCATAATGACATGCGCTCCAAGTAACTTCACGGCAACCGTAGCCTTAATGATGTTTCTTGCCCCGGTCTCGTCCATACTTGAGACCGCAGTTCCATCCATGATAATGTATCTGGCAGACTCTCTTCTGATTGCATCCAGAAGTTGGGCAATCATCTTGTCTGCGCGAACTGTATCAAGGGTACCGATGAGGGGAAGAATCAGGATCTCGTCCCATATTTTGGATATTGGTGTGGAAAGTTCCAGGATCTCCTGTGTTTTCTGTCGTATTGCCCGTTCAGCCGCTATCTTTTCGGTGATATCGATGAACCTTACCACCATCTGTTCAGTATTAGCATTTCCGTACCGTCGCATGATACTGGCATTGATGGTAAATGTCCGCCGACCAGCCTTTGGAAAGACATGGTCCAGTTCAAAACTTTCGAGAACCTTTCTCTCTTTGAATACATGTTCGAACTTCTCCTTCACCAGGGGGAGATCGAACATCCCTCCACCAATGGAATAGACAGATTTTCCTTCTATCTCCATTCTGTTCACTCCGAACGTGGTGTCAAATGCACGGTTTCCAAAGACGATAGCATAGGATTCATTGAGTACGAAAAGAGGCTCATCAACCGTTTGAATTATTTCAAAGGGATCAACGTTTGTGGTCCGGCTACTCATAATATCCATTCCCTTGTGCATCATTATCATACTTTCTACATGATATTGAGGATGAAAAATGGAGAAAAAGATCCCTGCAATAATGGATGTGATCTCAATTCTTCTTCTTATTCTCAAACCCGGTGATTCAGGAGTATCGGGGGATGGTACCCCCGCTGAAGTATAGGAGGAATGAAGTTTCATGCCTGTGCAGAACCACGGGCATGAATCGTAGATGAAGTCCCTCTCCTGTCATCCCACAGGATGACGGTGTGATGAATAGTAGTATTACTGGCTACCGTATATAATTAACGTAGGGTGTTTCGACATTTCACGAAGATGCCTGAAATTACCGGTATGGCCGTGAATGAAAAAAAGATGATGTAAAGATATTTTTATGCGGGAACGAATTTGGTGCCGTAGAATATTGCACCACTCTTACCGTCTTCAGCGAGTTTACGGAAGACTGGTTTCACACGCATACCGATCTGAATCTTGTCGATATCACAGATGACCTGTGAAGTGAGTTTGCTTCCTTCATCAAGTTCGATGATAGCCAGAGCGTATGGGGTCAGGAATTTGAACTGGTCACCTGCACTTCTGACAATGGTGTATGTCACCACAGTTCCAACACCTTTGAACTTGTGATCAACAATCTTCCCTTCCCGACGGCAGTCCGGACAGAATGATCGCGGTGGATAGAAGTATCGACCACAGGTTGTGCAATGGGTACCGATCAGATTATACCGGTTCTGCTGTTTTCTCCAGAAACGTGAAACACTCATGTTATACCCTCCCAAAGATGTGACAGACAACAGTTGCTCCGGTTCCTCCCACGTTGTGGGTCATCCCGATCTCTGCGTCAATCTGTCTGCCCCCGGCATCTCCACGAAGCTGCTTGACGGTCTCATACACCTGTTTAACCCCGGTTGCACCAACCGGATGTCCACAGGCCTTCAGACCGCCACTCGGGTTGATCGGTAACTTCCCATCACGGGCAGTGTATCCTTCTTCGGTGAGTTTTCCTGCTTCTCCCTTCTTGCAGAACCCGAGATCTTCGATGGCACAGATCTCTGCGATGGTGAAACAGTCATGCACTTCAACAAATCCGATATCCTTCCGCTCAACTTTTGCGGTCTGGAATGCACGGTTTCCTGCTGCAACGGTTGCATCCATCGTACAGATGTCCTTGCGGTCATGCAGGGCAAGAGAACTTGATGCCTGTCCACATCCAAGGACTTTGATGGGTGTGTCAGTAAACTCCCGTGCCCGCTCAAGAGGGGCAAGAATAACTGCAGATGCACCATCAGTCACTGGAGAACAATCAAAGAGCCTGAGTGGATCTGCCACAAGGGTCGATTTTGTCACCGTCTCGATGGTGATTGGTTTTTGGAACTGTGCATTTGGATTTTTTGCACCGTTGTCGTGGTTCTTCACTGCAACCTGGGCAAGTTGTTCCCTGGTCAGACCGTAGCGGTGCATATACTGGGTAGCCATCATAGCGTAGAGGCCGGGGAACGTGATCCCTGCAATTCCTTCCCACTCACGATCTGCTGCCGCAGCAAGGACATCGGTGGTAACTTCAGTACCGACATCGGTCATCTTCTCAACACCGGCGGCCACCACGATATCAGACATGCCTGACGCAACTGCGGTGTATGCCTGCCTGAATGCGAGACCACCCGATGCACATGCTGCTTCAACACGTGTTGCCGGAATGTTATCAGTTGCGAGCCCGGCATAATCTGCAATGAGTGCACCGATATGTTCCTGTTCAATAAACCTGCCTGCACTCATGTTTCCGACGAATATTTCGTCGATCCGCTCGCCGGAAAGGTTTCCGTCCTCAAGTGCGAGAGCACCTGCCTGCACAAAGAGATCTCTGAATGAGGTTTCCCATCGCTCTCCGAACTTCGTGCATCCGACTCCGATAACTGCTACCTCTCTCATTCCATCATCACCACTTTGCCTTTGTGTTTGGCGTAGACTGCATAATCGACGATTTTCTTGTCTGCCAGGAGTGCTGCCACTGATGGGGAAGCCTCCCGGTGGAAGAGATCAGAGGTGATCACGTCGGTTACGGTCATATCAAAAGAGTCACTTCCTGACCCTGATCCATAACTGGTCATGAAGATCCGCTGACCTGGTTTTGCCACATCGAGGACTGCGGAAAGCCCGACCATAGATGCACCTGAATAGGTGTTACCCAGGTACGTTACTGCAAGTCCTGGTTTGATCTGCTCCATTGTGAACCCGAGCATTCCTGCAGCCTGCACCGGAAACTTTCCGTTTGGCTGGTGGAAGACTGCATAATCGTAATCTGATGGTTTTGTTCCCATCTTTTCGAGCATAAGTTTGGATGATCCAATCACATGTTTGAAATATGCAGGTTCACCCGTGAACCGCCCACCGTGACGTGGATATGGTTTGTTCTCCCGACGCCAGAAGTCAGGGGTATCGGTAGAGAACGAACAGGTGTGGTTAATCTCTGCAATCGGGTCTTCATTCCCGATCACAAATGCTGCTCCCCCGGCAGCGGCAGTATATTCAAGAGCATCTCCCGGTTCTCCCTGGGCGATATCAGCGCCGACTGCGACCGAATACTTTACCATCCCGGATTTAACGAGTCCCATGGAGGTCTGGATTGCTGCTGTTCCTGCTTTGCAGGCGAATTCATAATCAGCAGCAGTCATCAGAGGTGTCGCTCCGATTGCTTCTCCGACTGTCACTGCAGTTGGTTTGACTGCATAGGGATGAGATTCGGATCCGACATATACTGCTCCGATATCATCAGGGTTAATCTCCCTCCGTGCCATCGCTGCACGTGCCGCCTCAACTGAGATGGTGATGGTGTCTTCGTCCATATCGGGGAGACTCTTTTCAAAAACTCCGAGTCCCTTCGATATCTCAGCGCCGTTCGCACCCCAGACCCGTGCGATCTCTTCTACCTTGATACGGTATCGCGGAATGTACGCACCGTATGAGATGATTCCTACCATTTTTCTTCCCTCAGACTCTCCACGATATCTTCAATATCCTTCTCGGTGCATAACAGCGTGATGTGGTCCTTTTCTGCCATCTTTGGTACAATCGGATGAACATCAGCTGCGGAGATACCATGGAGTACTACGCACCGGGGTTTGAATGGGGTAACCCGGATCGCCACCATCGGTGACTTTCCATTTGAGACCCCGGTGAAGATGAGCGCCCGTTCGGTGCTCCACCCGTAAATCCGGTTGAATTCATTGGCTGAAAGGTTCATGATCGCCTTGATACTGTCGATTATGGTATACCCGTAGATCGTCAGATCTACTGGTCCGGTGAGGAGTTCTCCCCCTATCACCCGGCAGAATGTCTCCAGGGTGATCGGACTTGAGTAGTCATGAAGATCGTAGATGACTCCTTCCCCCATCTCTGCAAAGAGGAGTGAGGCAAACTTCTGAATGTATCTGCCCCCCCTTCCTTCATCGATGGCAAGGATGCTGTCAACAATCCTTCCGATAATCGCAGTACCAGGGCTCTTCCTCCTCCCGCTTTCATAGTCACTGATGACCGAAGGCGAGACACCAAGAAATTCGGACAGGTGTCCCTGAGATATGTCAAAACTCATTCGCCATTTCTTCAGGGTCTTCCCCGGAGAATCAGAGAGGGTTATCTCCCCCGCCATCTTCTCAGCGAGTCGATGACGCAGTCCCGGTTCCATGCATGTACACTGAGGAAGGGGGGAGTTAAATAATTAACGAAAAGAAGTTCGACATTGTACGTATACCTTGATCAAAAAGATGAAAAAAATCAGGTATTCTTTCAAAAATGAGAAAATTATTGTGATTCTGCTTCTCTCCTTCTTCTGAGCAGTTCTGCTTTCTGCTTCTGAAGAGATGTGCTGACATCCTCATCTGTCATATCCGGGTCGCGGAAGCGGGTATATCGTTCGCATGGCATCTCGTCACAGAACCCGCAATGAGGCAGTTTTCTCTCTTCCACACAACAGGTCCATACCGGACACGATTCGATATCAACATACTCTGTCCAGAATATGCATCCTTTTGTCTCTGAACACCCCTGACAGTCTGTTTCAAAATGTGAACACTCATCACACCAAAGTCCGCAGATCGTGGGGGTACGATGTGATTTCATGAGAAAAGATCGATGTTCCGGTTGATAGATATGTCTCCCCGCCACCGGGTAGTGTGTCCTGCGATACTATTATAATTTCATACACCCATCGGACACTTCGTACTGGTCTGTTATGACGTACAGGAGGTAACACAGATGGCTATCATCAAACGTGAACGTGACCCTTTTGATGCATTACGAAACGAGATGGACGGTCTCTTCGCAGATATGGAAAGCCGTTTTCACAGCCTGCTTCCCACATTTCCTGCGTATTCGCAGAGAAATCGTGACCTTCCTGCTCTAACTTCCGGTGGATTCTCAGTAGATATCAAGGATGCCGGAGATGAGGTAATAGCACGGGCAGATATTCCGGGATGTGAGAAAGAGATGGTGAAGATCCGTCTGGTCAGGCCCAATCTCCTTCAGATCACTTGTGAACGAAGTGACGAAATGAAGGAAGAGGATAAGGATTATTTCATAAGAGAACGCTTTTTTGGATCTGTAAGTAGGAGTGTCCCTCTTCCTTCAGAAGTCACTGAAGATAATGCGAAGGCAACGTTTGAGAACGGCGTTCTTGAGGTTCATTTTAAAAAATCTCAAAAAGAAACCTCGGGAGATATCCCGATTCAATAACTTTTTTCATCCGGGAGGATTATCGTCACCTGATGTACGGGTTGTATTGAAACTGATACGTTTCCTGTTGTCGCATTCAAAACATGACCTCCTGCATCACGGGTGTCAGTGATAAAATGTGAATGGAATCCTGGATAATTTACACCCTGCATCCATTCAGGGAACCAGAATCCGCTCATTGTTCCACTAACATGTTGTAAGGGAAAAACACTCTGATGTTTTACCACTTCTGATAACGGGGGATATGGTTCTTCCTGGGCAGGAACACTCCGCACATTCATAACATCGAAATCACCATCGACCCTGAAGGCATAGATGGCGTTCTGGTCTGGGAATGCGTCACTGATCGCTTTGAAAAATTCATCGTTGCTGAGTGTTTTATTGAGTTGGAAGGTGATTTGCGGATCAAATGGGATGCTGTTTCCATAACATACTTCAGTATCATCTGATGGCTCGACAATTATTCCATCTGATCGGATCTGCCAAACATTACCGTCTA
>NZ_JAJRBM010000418.1 GCF_028679455.1 Methanospirillum sp.
ACGATCCCCTTGATAATTATCCGGCCCTGTCTTCCCATTACTCACACAACAAACCTTTATTTTTTTATCAGACGTTATTATTATAGGGTTTTGAATTGACGGGTCATATCAGAATAGTAAATGATCCCGTAGAACTGGTCCCGCTTTTTGTCATCTTTAATAATACCGTGTATAAAAAGATTCTTGACATGCTGAACAAGAACTGGATGACTAAGAGCGAGATCAGCGATGTGGTGGGGGAGGATGGAGTCCGGGATTGTCTGCTTATCCTAAAGAAAGGTAACCTTCTTGAGGAAAAGTGGCGCATGCCTGAGCCGGGAAAGAAACCGGAGAAAGAATACAAGGCAACGTATAGTAAGTTCAGGGCAAATTTTCAATGTAACTTTTCTGATCTTGCAGATCTGCTCTCTATTGCGTTTACTGAAGAGAGCGAGGTTGGGGTCAAAGGCGTCAGTCTTGAGGGCGAATTATCACGGGGTAACTCCTCAATCAATGATATTGCCAGAAGATTTGGAGTTACTCCAATCTACATTAAAGGAGTAGCAAAGCGGGTTCCTCATCTCGACGTAAAGGGTCAGGGACTGGTGATTCTTGAAGAATGAGGATGAGCTAGGATATACAATCCTACGAAATAAACGGGATGTCTCCCGGTTTCAGATCCTGGTTGAGATAGCGGAGCATCAGCCTGCTGTACGCCAGCAGGAGATAGCAGCGATGCTTGGTGTTACTCCGCAGGCAATATCTGAATACATCCGTGACTTGGTAGATGAAGGGATGATCAAGGCTCCCGGCCGGGGGAGGTATGAGGTCACCCGTGAAGGAATCGAATGGATCCTTCAGAATGCCGAGATGCTTGAGACGTTTGCACGACACGTCAGACATGACATCATACACCAGGTCTCGGTCTGGACCGCAATTGCTGCAGAGGATCTTAAAAAGGGGGACCGGGTCGGCGTTTATATGAAAGGGGGGATCCTGTATGCCTCCAAGAAACAGTCTGCAGCGAATGGTGAGATCGCTATCGATACCCCGAAAGGGGAAGAGACCGGTGTTGCCAAATTGGATGGTATCATTGATCATAAGGAGTCTATCGTGCAGGTCTGTAAGGTTCCCCGGGTAGAACGGGGAGGTTCACGGAATGTCCGACTAGATCAGCTAACCGAGGTGATTGGAGGAGTCTCTGTGGTTGCCTGTGTCGGACTGGAAGCATGGGTTTCGCTCAAGAAGATTGGGAGGGTTCCTGATCTCTACTTTGGCTCCCGGGAAGGCACCATTGAGGCTGCCCTTCATGGGATTCCCTGTGGTATTGTGGTTGTGGATGAATTTTTCACTGAGTTTTTAAAGCAACTCGAACAGGCAGAACTGAGTTATGAGATTCATGATCTGGTAGCGTCATGAAGGCAATAGTCCAGCCCACGAAGAAATATTACCGGATCCTTTTTTATGAAACCCATCATGTGAATGCAACTGCTATCATCGATCTGGTTGATACCCCAAAAGGTATCAGGCCATCTCATTACCGGATGAGGCGTGGTACCAGCGCCGGGTATAAGAATCTGCCAACCAGGGATCTGGTTATCCATTTAAGGCGGGCGAAAGTCAGGCTGACCACACCAGATGGTCCCTTCGAGGCGTTTCTCCATGATCTTCAGATTCCATTCTCTTATGTGGAGTTATGCCGGTTTTGTCTGATGGAAGATCGTATCGCTGAACTTGATCCAAGTCAGGCGATCAGTTACGGGAAGGATGAGATGATCTGTCTTCCCTGTGCCCGTAAGGAACTCAGGCGTGAACTCGCTCATATGGGAAGACTGGGAAGAAACGCGCTCTCCCATCTTGATGAACTCCTTGATAAATACCGAAGCATTGACCGAGTACTTGCGACCATTGAGCCTGATGAGCATTCAATCGATCATACGTTGTATGACCGGTTGATTGCACACCCGGTTCTCGATACGAGCCGGCTTGAAGAACTCCCGCTGCCCCGCCAGTTCGTGGATCTCGCGAATGTTGAGTCCCTGATGCCGGTCCAGCAGATTGCGGTCGAAGCAGGGTTGTTATACGGGAAAGATCTGCTGGTAGTAGCAGCAACTGCAAGTGGAAAGACGTTTATCGGTGAGATGGCAGGTTTCAAGAATCTCCTTGAAAAACGGGGGCGTATGATCTTTCTCGTTCCGCTGGTCGCTCTTGCATTTCAAAAGTATGACCGGTTTGCGAAACGATATGGAAAGATTGCTGAAATCTCAATTATTACCGGTACAAGTCGTATTCAGGTCAGTGATAACCGCCGGCCAGGGAATCGTGACCGGCGTGCCTCGATCATTATTGCAACTTATGAGGGGGTTGATCATCTGCTCAGATGCGGAACTCAGTTGCACGATATCGGGACCGTGGTAATCGATGAAGTCCAGATGCTGGAAGATAAAGAACGAGGCCACCGGCTTGATGGTCTGATTGCACGCCTCAAGTTCAATTCTCCCAAAGCACAATTTTTGTATTTAAGTGCAACGATCGGGCTGCCCAACCTGCTAGCAAAAAAATTATCCTGTGAACTGGTTCGGTATGATAACCGGCCGGTGACTTTGGAACGGTACCTCATATTTCTTGAACGTCAGCAGAAGATACCGACCGAGAAGAAACTGGTACAGGATGAGTATACTAAAGTCTCAACGAAAGGTTTCCATAACCAGACAATTGTCTTTACCAACTCGCGTGCCCGGTGTCATGTAATCGCTGATAAATTAGGTGAGGGGGTAGCTCCCTACCATGCAGGCCTTACCCAGGAAGAGCGTCGTTTGGTTGAAGATAAGTTTGAGAAAGGCCAGCTTAAAGCGGTTGTCACAACCGCTGCTCTTGCTGCCGGTGTTGATTTTCCAGCCTCTCAGGTAATCTTTGATTCCCTGGCTATGGGGATAGAATGGCTTACAGTCCAGGAGTTTCAGCAGATGTCTGGCAGGGCAGGAAGGCCTGATTATCATGACCTCGGTAAGGTTGTGATCCTTGCAGAGCCTGGCGGCTCGTACTCCCGTAGTTCCCGAATGACTGAAGAGGAGGTTGCCATGGGTCTTCTGAAAGGTGAGATGGGTGAGGTTGCCCCTGTCTATACCTTAGAACAGAGTTCTGAGATCTATGCCTCTAATGCGGTGGTTGCAGGGGGGGATCGGAGTGCCATGCTGAAGATTGAGGCGAACCTGGTCGGTGAGCCTGAGCCGGTTGAGGATCTCCTGCTTCAGCGACATCTCATCTCACGGGAAGGGGGAACAATTCACCTCACTCCTCTCTCACGTCTGATGGCTGAACATTTTATCGGGGTTGATCGACTCACCCGGATTATGGATTTAGTCAAAGAAACAAAAGATCCCTTGGAAATTCTTGCCGAACTGGATTGTGCAACCGATGAAGAAGCATCCCTTCTTCAGAGGCAAAAAAACCGGAGTGAGGAACTACGGGGCACCCCTGCTGAAATTGGAAAAAAGAAGTCACGCAAGCGGCATCGTTCCTCATCCCGGTAAAATAACTCATCCCCCTTTCTGTTTTGAGCTCGCAAACTGGATATCCCAAGCACGGAGAGAGAATACATCAATCAAAAAGATCGATAAAGAGGTATGAATATGCAGTTGATCAAAGCAATAATAAAACCAGAACGGCTCGATGCAGTAAAAGCAGCGCTTGAAGAGGCAGGCTTCTTCGGGATGACTATAACCGAGGTTCAGGGTCGGGGAGAACAGAAAGGAATCAGTCTCCAGTACCGGGGCGGAACGATAGAAATTGATCTCATTTCAAAGGTTGAGATTGAACTCGTAGTCAGTGACAAAACTGCTGATGCTGTTATCGAAGCGATCAAGAAAGGTGCGTACACCGGAAAAATTGGAGACGGACGAATATTTATCATGCCAGTTTCCAAATCGATCAAAATCAGGACCAATGAGGAGATCACTGAGTGAGCAACACCTCATTCAGAATATTTTAATCAGATTGGTATCTCTTGCAATTTCCTCCAACAGAGTCAATCTGTAATAATCCAGAGGAATTCTGAACTCCCATATCCTTTCAATACTATCGGGAAGCCATCCTCAAATCCCCGTTTTCCCTTCTTTCGGGAGTAGAGATGATAACTTTTAACAAAAATAGGTTATATTTTGAATTCTCAAAGGTATTCTTTTCCGTTCATGTAGGGAACAAGCACTTTTGGAATCTCGACTGATCCATCCTGCTGTTGATAGTTTTCAAGAATTGACCGCATTGCCCGGGATGTTGCAATCGCAGTAGAATTGAGGGTGTGAACGTACTGCTTTGATTCAAAGTCTTTACTGTCACGGACTTTGATATTCAGACGGGTTGCCTGATATGCGGTACAATTCGAACAGGACACAACCTCCCGATATGCATTTTCTCTCGGCATCCAGGCCTCGATATCGTATTTTTTTGCTGCAACTGTACCAATATCCCCGGTACAGATGTTTACCAGACGGTAGGGAAGTTCGAGTTTCTGAAAGACTGCTTCGGCATTTTCCCTGAGTTCCTCATGTATCTGCCAGGAGTCTTCAGGTTTACAGTACACAAACTGCTCTATCTTATGGAACTGGTGCACCCGGAAGAGCCCTTTGGTATCTAGTCCGTGTGAACCGATCTCACGTCTGAAACAGGGGGAGATTCCGGCTAGACGGATTGGCAGATCCTTCTCCTCAAAGATCTCATCCTGGAACATTGCAGCGATGGGATGCTCACTGGTAGCGATGAGGTATGCATCATCGCCATCAATTTTGTACATCACCTTCTCGAAATCGTCGAGATCAGTCACTTCTTCGTAGGATTCCCGGTTGATCATATACGGCGGAGCTATCGGTGTAAATCCCCGCTCGATCAGCATATCAAGAGTAAACCGCTGAAGAGCCAGATCGAGAAGAACCAGGTTTCCCTTCAGGAAGTAGAATCCTGCACCCGAGGTTTTGGTTGCCCGCTCAAAATCTGCCCAATCATTATCAACAGCGAGCTGACCATGATTCTGGAGTTCAAAGTCAAAGGTCCGTGGAGTGCCTACCTTTTTGATCTCCAGATTTTCGGTGTCATCTTTTCCCTGAGGAACGCTATCATGAAGAATATTGGGCAGACGCATCAGGAAATAACGGATCTGTGCAGAGAGTTCATCCATCTCTGCTTCATTATTTTTGATATTCTGCGGAAGACTTGCGGCCTCTGTTATCAGGGATGATGCATCCTCACCAGCCTTTTTCGCACGATTGATATCATAAGATATCGAGTTACGGCGCCTTCGCAGTTCATTATTCTGACCAATCAGTTCGCGGTGTCGGGTGTCTTTACTCAGCAGATCGTCGACCCAGGGAATTTTCCCGGTATCGTTTCGTTTGATCAGGTCAGCCTTAACGATCTCGGGATTTGCTCTCACAAACCTGATATCAAGCATTAGTTTCACCCGTTATTCCACTCATTATTGATATCTCCTCGTGTCCTGATCTATGTGTTCTTCAATCACATCACTGTGATGTTTCAGTACAATCATAACCTGTCGAATTTTTGATATTGTTAGTCTGCTGAACAGACCCAGCGATCATATATCGGATCTTTATCGTTCTCCCAGATCTCCGGATTTTTGCCTGCATCTTGCATCCACTCACGAATGATCGCAGCTTCTGGTTCTGTTCCGACCGTGATCAGTGTCCGTTCTGATACTTCACAGATAACCGACACGATCTCTGACCAGATATCATGGTTAAATGATTGGAGTTCTCCAAACATAAATCCAAATGCACAATCAACCGGTTCGGTCAGATAAGCATCCAGAAGTCTTCCGTCTATCCACATGGTTCGTTCTGGAAGGAGTCGTCCCTCGGACAACCCCCGGGCGAGCAGTGCATCATCATTATCATACGAGAGGGGGTTGAGCCCCATATCACGCATCAGGTATGATCCGATTCCTGTTCCACAGCAACAATCCAGACACGTGAGATCCTGTTCATTGGCAACCACCGAACTGATGAGATCACGGGTGATGGAGAGACGCTCCGGATTGAGATCATTTGATGCCATAACGCTTGTGGTGATAAGCGTATCTGAATAGTATCTTCTGATGGTATCTTCAAAAATCCGCCTGGGAATCTGAAATATATCGCCATCCATCTCTTCAAGCCTGGAAAGAAGTGTCTCAGAAGGAGTGCGTAGATGGAAGCAGGATGCCTGAATCCCGCCATCTGCTGACTCCAGACCTACACTCAAAACCTCTTCGTTCTCATCAATCAGAATACGGCTCCGCTCAGCAGGGATATTCATGAGCAGTTCGTCCATCTCAGTGTAACAGAGATCAGAGAAGAGTGGTTCAACAAGCCTGGCTTCATCAGTCTCAAAAAATTCAGCTAACCGCATGGTACAACTCCATCTGTCTGCTCAGATATCCGGGTTCCCGGTGAAAAGAGTTATCGAATCGGCACTGAAAAAAAAGAATCCTGAATTACTTCTGGATTTTGGGGAGCTCAACCTTGGTCTTGATGATCTCGATCCTGCGGATTGGATAGAGTTCTTTGACCTTGCGGAAGGTATCTTTGGAGATATCGCCGTTGATGATCCCGTTGACAAAGACACCGAGTTCATTTTCGGTTCCGAACTTGACAACATCTTCGGTGATGACCCTGCGGATAAGGTGCTGCTGGCTCTGATCAGCACGGGAGAGCGTGAAACAGGTAACCGTTGCCCGGACCTTCCTGCCGTCCTTGCTTACAAAGTTTACAATACCCTCAATTCTGGATGTCCGACGTTTAACCAGGGATCTGATGTAGTCTCTGGCTATCTCGTGTCCAATGAATGAGGTGTATGCGGAATCTCCCGCAACCTCGGTCACGGCGAACTTCATCTTGACGTTCTGCTTGGCGTAGTCATTCACCAGCTCGGAGAGCGGTGCGGTCATGACTCGGCCAATCAGCTTGGCCGGATCATCAGCGACAGTGTCACCGAGATAGACCTTGCCGACATTCTCAGGGCTGTAGACCTTATACCAGGACTTCGCCTTCCATCCTTCAACTCTTCTTCCTGACTGTTTCTTTCCTGCCATATTTTGACTCCATGTGTTATGATAACATATCTGATCGCTCCGATCAGTGTTCTGACCTCTTCTGGCCAGAATCTTTTTTGCATAACTCCTCAGATACGGTTATATTTGCGAGATAATCGTCCACTGACGCAATAATTGAACGGATTTTGGTCCCAGAAATCCTTGTCTCAACAACCTGTATCCCATCTGACCCGATAGCCTGCGTATCCATCTCTTTCAGGTTATCTGCAGCAACTGATGCAGCGATGCATGCCGGGTTCTCATGGACTGTTCTGATGACTCCGGTGATCTTCATGCATAGACCTCGTGAATTCCGGCGATGAACCGGGAGATGTGTTCGCTTGCGATCGTTGCTCCTGCCCGGTTTGTGTGGCCTCCGCCATACCCTCCGCATTCTGCTGCCAGGGTATGAACGAGAGTGCCTAGATCTGTTCCTGCCTGACCCCTTTCCGGTACGCGGATCGAGAGATGGCTGGTACCATCTTCCTCTCCGGCGACCACAATCACTGAACGGTCGATATCCTTGCATCCACTGATTGTGTCAGCCATGTCACTTGCCAGTCTTTTGTCACTGATCTCATACACCTGATCTCCTTCATTCCGGGTCTTTGCCAGAGTCTGACCGAGTTCATTGATGAGCCGAAGCCGGTGTTCTCTGGCGATCTCCCATGCTCTGCCGAGGTCAGATGAGGAACGGAGACATATTGATGCTGCAATACTCCCTTCCCCCTCCTTTCCGCATGCATCAATGAGCATAGTCATGGTATGGGCATCTGGTGAGATTTCACGTTCCAACTGGTAAACGTCACCGTACAGATTTAACAGAGATTCAGACCGATTCCATTCAGCTGCTCCGAGAATGAGCAGTGAGAGGAGGGAATCGGTGGAAATATCTGAACTTTCAGGGGTACACTGGTTGATAAGAGCAGTTATTTCTGCTTCATTGCCAGAAATACCAGGGAAGTACGGGTTAGTAGCAAGGATCAACTGTTCCGGAAGATCTCTTCCGGCGAGTCTGACTCCCCGTTTCTTAGTGATGATCCCATTCCCCATCCCTTCGAGATAGATCTCCTGATTCTTACCGGTTAGGCGCTGACCATCTCCGATGATTCCGGTCATGACCAGTCCGGCTAGATCCCGGTTGTCACCGATGACATTTGCTACCAGGTATGCGGCTCCTGCCCCGGAGAGTTCATAATCACCATCAATTCCAGAGAGACGGGGGTTGACATGATAGGGGCCTTCGAAAAGGGGAAGATGATGATCGATGACCATCGTCTCTTCCGGGAGGTCAGAGATCCCTGATCCCAGATCACAGAGCAGGATATTTCCTCCTTTTGGGATATCCTGGCTCTGGATCCGGGGGGTGACCCGAAGGCGGAACGGGATATGGGCACGGTAGAGTGCAATACTCATGATCGCCCCTGCTGCGATTCCGTCAGCGTCATGGTGGCAGCGTATCTCCACCTGGTCCTGTCGGATTATCTGGGATGCCAGATCCTTCGCAGCAGTGTCAATGGACATATTGATAACCGTATTAGCGGGAGAGGAGAATTTCTGCGGTCTCCGGCTTGTATAACCAGCCTGCCGGAAGGCGTTTGCTCTTGACGTAGTACTTGACAAGGCGCCTGACTTTTGCCTCAGTGAGGTTGAGCTGGCGCTTGTTGTGCAGATCCTTCTTATTCTCACTCAGGTGTTTTCTTAATCCGAGTGCCTTCTCGATCAGGTTGCGAAGATCTTCGGGGATGCTGGATTCAAGTCCGTTCTCTCGCAGAATTGCGTCTACGCGCTTGCCGGTTGCGAGTTTCACACTCGGAACACCGAACTTATCACGTAGAATGAGACCGATCTGGGCGCTGGAGACACCCTCCTTCTTCATATCAACGACCTGCTTGATGATCGCTTCCTTGTCGGTGTTTGACCATTCGGGCGCAGAGGTGCGGTACGGCCGTACTGAACGGGAGATACCTCGTCTGCGAGCATGCATTCTTGCCATATCTAAAAGCCTCCGTTACATGAACAGAGTATAATCCTGCCGGGAAAAGAGTGACAGCTATTTCTGCTGACTCCCTGCAATCCCAAAGCCTTATCGGCCGTGGCCATACACCACGTCGGATTTACATCTGCCAGCACCTTTGTAAAAGTGCGGAATATAATTACTGCTACAGGGGGATAAGGTTATTCTTCACCATATTGGTTGATGAGATTGATCAGGGATGAGAATCCTGCCATTTCCAGAGCAAGAACACTATCCCGATCCATTCCCATCGAGGTTTCACCGTCAGCAGTGAGCATCTCAGGCCCTCTGAGGACCGTTCTCATCTTACCATCTGCAGAAAGAACCTCTTCTGCCTCTGCCAGATGTACAAATGCCCGGCCAGGGATGACGATGGTGCTTGGTAGGAGTGAGAGATCGAGGGCTTTGAGATCTTCAATGGTGATGAGATCAGCGATCTCCTTTTGTACCGGAATAACCTCTGTGTTATCTCCTTTTTTGGTTAGAATCGCCCGGATAGCCGGTTCTGCAACTGTTCCGGTTATGATGGCAGCACGTCGATGAATTCTTGGGAGTAGTTCCTGAAGTTCGGGCTCTTCAAGGATGGCAAACGGGGAACCGAGATCGGGATCACAGAGTGGTGTTCCTGATATCCGCATCGTGGTTATGGCCTTTGTCTGGCGGACAAGATCAGCAAACTCTTCAACAGTCTGTGTCCGTTGTTGTTCGATTATCGGTGCGTTGTTAAGGATCAGACCCTGGACGGTTGTGTTTGCAAACCGCATGAGTATTACCCCTTTTGCACCGACATCTTCCAGCCAGCGTATGGTATTTGTGAGCACCACTCCGTCATTAATGCCTGGCAGGATTACCAGGGCAGCATAGACATCGATTGCTCCAGCGAGTCGTTTGATGATTTCGAGTGAGGTTTCAGGGGTTGGATCATGCATGTATCTGCGGCGGAGCTCAGGGTCTGCCGCAAAGACGGTGAATGAGATCTCGGTGAGTCCCGAACTGATGAGAAAGTCAGCAATTGCTGGATCATCAAATCCTTTCCCGCTGGTGTATCCTATGTGAAGGGGTGCCTCAAGGCTGGCGAGGAGTTC
This sequence comes from Methanospirillum sp., assembly GCF_028679455.1. Classification (GTDB taxonomy): domain Archaea; phylum Halobacteriota; class Methanomicrobia; order Methanomicrobiales; family Methanospirillaceae; genus Methanospirillum. Next base: position 10,166 of record NZ_JAJRBM010000418.1, read on the forward strand.
GATAAGATCAGTAAATTCGGGATAACAACTGGGATCGCCGCCTCCGCTGATGGTAATGCGGGTGAGATCCCCGGAGAGGAGTTGCAGATTTGCGAGGGTATCCCCTGCTACCTCTTTCAGGTCTTTGAATCCGGTATATCGCTCCTGTACACTCCGGGTGCAGTATTCACACCCCTTGGTAAACGGGAGGCAGTATCGGCAGCCGAACGGGGGGACTTCCTGTGCGTGTTTAAAGTAACAGTAGGTACAGAATCCCCGGCAATCGAGTCCCGGTCTTCCACCGATGTCCACCGTCAGCTGAGCCATGATGATAAGGTCTGTAATCTGAAGAGATATAGCGAACGGTACTTGCAGCAACAGTATTAATAGGTATATCGAGAAATATGTGTTCGCGCCTCAGTGGCTTAGCTGGCAGAGCGGTTGACTTGTAATCAACAGGTCCCGAGTTCAAATCTCGGCTGAGGCTTCAGGACATCTTGTTCAAATCTCTCTCACTCTCTCAATTGACTTATACGCGGTAATCGTAGAGTCAATATTATGTATCCCCAGAAAACTGATACCGATAGGTTTCATGGAATCGATGACACCTACACCTATCGGTTGATTGATACTGCTGTCTCTGACGGCAGAATAACTGGTTCAGATGCAGATCTGATTCGGTTGTATATTGCTGAACGGAAGGCTACGAAAAACATCGGCGTGAAACGCTGTTACAAGATTGCTTCTTCTCTCATCACGGTTCGAAGGTTTGTTCTTCCATTCCGGGAGAATACTATTTTATCCATCTATTCTGGCATTGAAAAAATCCATGCAGAGCAGTCTAAACGCCATGAAGCGTATAAACTCAACTCCAAGCGGGATCTGATAATCATCCTCAAATCGTTCTATCTCTGGCTCTTGGACAATGAGGAAGTTTCTCTCCCCCTGAAAAAGATCAAGGCAATCCAGCCTCCTGGGGTTGATACCAACACGAAATCTGCCCAGGATTTACTCACCCCTGATGAGATTCAACAGTTTATCAATGCCTGCAGCTGGTCACGAGACCGGGCTCTCTTCTTCATGATGTATGAAGGTGGATTCCGGGTCGGTGAGATCGGCTGCATGAAATGGGGAGATCTCCGGTTTGACGGTGCCGGCGTTATCGTAAATGTCACCTTTAAAAACGGAAAACCGCGATATATCCGGCTGGTTATGAGCAAGGAGTATCTCGCAACGTGGAAAGCAGATTACCCGCTCCCGGTCACCGATGAAAGTCTGTTGTTTTTAAACAGTCGGAACATGCCGCTCACTCATGGATCAGTAACCCGACAATTAGAGCGAATTACCAAAAAAGCAGGGATTACTAAACATATTACTCCTCACCTCTTCCGTCATTCCCGGATAACTCATCTTATGCAACAGGGGATTTCAGAATCGGTTATCAAATTGATGATGTGGGGTTCAGTAACCTCACAAATGTTTGCGACCTATGCTCATCTGACTGGTTCAGACATTGATCGGGAATTATTCAATCTGTATGGCTTAACTGAAGAACAGAAAAAGCAGAAAGACAAGAATCTCGAACCAAAAGTCTGTCCCTGCTGTAAAGAGATTTGCAGCCCAATCAGCAAATTTTGCAGCATCTGCGGCCAGTTACTCGACTCCACTCATATCACCGATAACAAGCAGCTTCAGGATTTAATCATTAAAAATGCCAGTGCAATATCAGAATACTTAAATAAATTGTCAGCTACCCCGAAATCACAGTAGAAACCTTTACATCCAATAAATCAAATTATTAGCGCCGTGAAGGTTTTTGAGAGAGCCTGATCGGAGATGGTGAAAGCCATGAACACAGATGTGCCAACAGTCGATTACGATCTCATGAAATCGTACGAGCTAAGAACCGGCTTTGTCGGTCTTGGTGAATTCATGGAGGATCGTGGTATCATCCGCCTTGTCAGAGGTGAACCATGCAAAGAATAGAATGCCCCCGCTCAAACATAATTCCATCCACGACTAAATTTCAGGGATTAGCTGAGGGAGGCAACCTAACCTTTCTTTTGCTCGCTCAAAAAATTTTCCATCCGAACGATAGGAGATTCGGAAATGCCCGCTAATCACCCGCAGGGGAAAGCGGTGGAAATTGAAGCAAAATGGATTCTTGAACAGGAAGGCTATCAGGTACTCAGAGCTGTAAGTCCGGCTCCCTTTGACTTGTTAGCCTGGAAGAGTGCTTCCACCATTTTGTGTTTATCAGTTCGCCGCTCACGATCAGTGAGTATTAGCGGCTATTCAGAGAGTGTCAACCAGCTTTCTGAATTGGTTCGCATGGGAAAAGCGCCGGGCGAGTGTCAGTTCTGGATCAAGTATCCTTCCTTCTGGAAGCGATTTGTGATCCTCCCCGGTGGAGCTCTGCTCATCAAAGAGGGGAAGTATGATCGGGATCAGGTCTGCGCTTGATCTTCTCATAGAAACCGGAGCAGTCTTTGAAATTCGTGCAATCACTGACTCCGGAATCTCCTCGGGGTACTATGACTCGCTTGAAAAAGCTGAGGCTGATGTACTTCTGCTTGATGCGGACCGCACCACCACCGGGATCTATGTTACCCTGAATGCGGTGAATCCCGACCTCCTTGCCAGGAGAGCCAACCGGATAAAGATCAGACTGAGCAAGAAAGATTCCACGACTGCCGATTCTGACATCATCAGGCGAAGGTGGTTTCCAATTGACATTGATCCGGTCCGGCCATCGGGTGTTTCATCGTCTGAAGAAGAACATGAGAACGCTCTTGCGAAAGCGGATATCATTAAGGAGTATCTATCTGAGCTGTGCTGGCCTGATCCGATCTGTGCTGACTCGGGGAATGGAGCTCATCTCCTCTACCGGATTGATCTCCCAAACGAACCAGAGATCCGGGATCTGATCAAAGATGCCCTGAACACTTTATCGGTACTTTTCACGGATTCGAAGTGTGTTGTTGATACCGCGAATTTCAACGCTGCACGAATCTGGAAATTGTATGGAACGGTCTCCCGTAAGGGTGATAATACCCCGACCCGGTCCCATAGGCGGGCAGCGGTCACCGAGACGCCGCCCGAAATCTGTGCCGTTACTTGTGATCAGATCCGATCTCTGGCTACTCTTCTCCCGAAGGATGAACCAGTAAAGCAGACCCGAAGAAGGTCTTCGCAACCGATTGACCTCGGTACCTGGCTTGACACACACGGTCTTTCCTATGAGCAGAAACCGTATGCAGATGGTACGATCTTTATTCTGGATGAGTGCCCGTTCTCCACGGCTCATAAGGACGGCGCTTTTGCGATTCAGTTTTCTTCTGGTGGTATCTTCGCCGGATGCCATCACAACTCCTGTGGTTCGGGTTCTCAGCGGTGGCAGGAGCTTCGGGAGATTTACGAAGGAAGGAGAACGAATCATCAGAAGCCATCTCCCGGAGGGGATGGGGCGACCACGTACAACAAGAAATCAGACAAACGTGCGATTCTTGAACAAGCCAGGGCTGAACCGACTGATGAAGAAAACCGGATAAAAGCAGAAGCCTTACGGATTCTTACCGAAGATGATCCGGTTCAGTACATCGTTGATACCTTTGCGGAGGATCATATCGGGGATCTGACCGTAGCCCATTGTTTCACCATGTCGTTTGCATCCCGGTCCTCGGTAAACTCCCTGGGCTTGCATGTATCGATCTCCGGTGAATCCGGGAAGGGAAAGAGCCATGCCATGAGTGCCATGTCCTCTCTGCTCCCCCCGGACCTGGCATCTACCAACCGGATGAGTGACAAGGCCCTCTTTTACAAGACTGATCTGAAAGCCGGTTCTGCGATCTGTCTGGATGATCAGGGATTATCTGAGCAGATGCAGGAAATACTGAAGGGAGTTACGACCTCGTTCAAGAAGGAGTTCAAGTATGACACGGTGAACAAGGACCGGGCCGGACAGACCTGCACCATTCCGGAGCGTTGCGTCTGGTGGGTCGCAAAAGTTGAAGGAGTAGGTGATGATCAGGTCTGGAACAGGATGCTCTCCTGCTGGATTGATGATTCCATCGAGCAGGATTACAAGGTGATGGAGAACTCCCTGAAAACTGCTGCGAGTCTTCCTCAGTTTGCAGATGGAGACCGTGAACGGGTGCTCATCTGCCGGGAGATCTGGAACCATCTCCGATCTGTGTACGTGGTTATTCCCTACGCTGAGCGGATCCGATTCTCGGATACCCGGAACCGGAGAAACGTGGACATGCTCCTTGACCTGGTGCATGCTCGGGCTGCCATGATGCAGTACCAGCGGTCCACAATTGAGCAGGCCGGATATCTTTGTGTTGCTGCAACGGTTGAGGACTTCCGGTATGCGGCAGATCTCTACAGCATCCTGACCGGGGAGAGTGGCGGGCAGCTCACGAAGATGACCCGGAAGGAAGCAGAGATGGTATCGTTCATTGTTCACCTGAACCAGAGTGAGTTCACGGTCACGGATCTGCAGAAGGTGTCAGGGCTTTCCAACTCGGTGATAAACAAGATGCTTCAGGGGTACCAGAGCAAGGGGAACATCTACTCAGGTCTCCTGGAAAAGTGCCCCGCGATCTCGTACTGTGACCGGACCCTGGTCAGTGGTGATGAGGTTGAGAAGACTTCCCGGAGATCCCGGGCATACCAGTGGGACATGCATGCATACCGGAAATGGGTCGGGATCGGTACGGTATGGCTTGAAGAGGAGGATCAGATTGATAAGAATGAGCGGCATAGCGGAAGCGAGCGGAAACTTGCGGAAATTTCCGCTACTAATCGGGAGGAGATGAAGCCACTTTTAGCGGAATCAGAAGGAATAGAAGAAGATAAAATCTTAGTAGCGGAAAGTGGGGAGATCATATTAGAGAAAAAAATACGATCATCAGCTGAGCACATCAAACCCGTTACTGCGATCCAGAATTCCGCTCCAAGTGATGTTGCACCTGAAAATCCGGTGAATGATAGCCAGAACGAAAAACCGAGCGATTATAATGCTGCGGCATCTTCCGCTCCCAAGGGTTATCGTTCCGCTCGAATGGATACTGCTGCATCACCCACCCCTCCCCTTTCTGATGATCCTCCAAAACCCCGATCCGGGTTTGAGGTGAATCCTGATGATTTCAAGAATCTTGATGTTCCTATCCGGGGGCCATGTGACCGGTGCAATGCCCGGTATGTCGAGTATATTGAACGGATAACTCCCGGAAGGCTTGCCAGGAAGAACGAACCATCTCGGCGAATCTGTAAAAAGTGCTACAAGAACGCTGAGAAGAAGAAGGAGAGATCATTCCGGACTCTTCCAGGAACCTTGAACACCGCAGGGATGGAGCGGATCTTCGTGGATGTCGGTCGGTGTTCTGTTTGTAATATCGGGAAAGCTGTCTGGAAAGATCCCGAGAACCAGATCTCGATCTGTGATTCCTGTTATGCAAATGCCGGAGGGTCCGGGACCATCCCGGAGGAGTCTCCATGAGTATCTCTGCTATTTTCGGGAGGATGTGAGTATGGCACGAGATGTTTCGGTGTATTCATACGAGATTGATGAAGCGATACGGAGTGTTCAGACCATGAACCGGACGATTATCCCCCGGTATGTGATCGAGGAGGAGATCCGGGAGAACCGGCATAAGTACCCGAGAGCCGGAGAACTTCCGGAGATTCCACTTCGGATGGTGATCTCTGAACTGGTGAACCGGCGACCTGACACCAAAGTTTATGGAAAGCGTCCGGTTTCGTGGGCATTTGATTGTATTTCCTCTCCCCAGGGGGCGACTGCATGAGTGAGGTACAACGGTCTGGAGTCGGGGCCGTCGCTCCGCTCCGGCCCCTCCCCCCCTCCAAAGGGAAAATATCAGTAATTCCATGCCGGTTCTTCAACTTTGCCTGTCTTCCGGGAGGAAGGTATCAGCTCTGGTGTGGCAGACCGTCCCATCTTCCCTGTCACCGGCAAGAGTGCCGGGCTCGTGAGGAATCATGAAACAGATAGAGCGATGGATTCCGAATCTTACTGGTGTTCTGACCATTGTTGTACTCCTCTGTTCGTTCATCCTCTCGTTCTCAAACCTGCGGTATGCAGCAGAGTTATCGAGGATTGATCCGGTTCTCACCTGGGCCTGGCCGGTCTGTATTGATTCATTGTTGGTATCCGGCTCTCTGCTGATTCTCCGGAATTCTCTCCGGCAGGAGAGTACCCGGTTCGGGTGGATCGTGCTCTCGGTCTTTACGCTGGTGAGCATTTTGTTCAATGTGGCGGTGAGTCCGAATAATCTGCTCAGCCAGGCTTCCCATGCTATCCCGCCGATTACGCTTATGGTATCGGTTGAGATCCTGCTCTCGATTGTCCGGTCTGACCTATCTCCGAAAGGTAACACCCCGGTTACATATCCTGATGTTACATCAGAACGAGGGGATGTTACACCGCCTGTTACCGTGTTACATCAGGGTGCCGGTAAGGGTGTAACAGCTGACCAGGTGTTACAGTTCTTCAGGGAGAACCCGAGTGCAAGTTTTGTTACTGCAGCTGCGAACCTGAACATTGCCCGGCAGACGGTTTCCCGGCATGTCGCCCGGTTGCTTGAAGATGGGAGGCTGGAGAAAGATGGGAATCAGTTTGTTATTCCGGACCGGGATGGCAGGGAGTATGCATAAAAAACGGGGTAGGTGAGATTAATTATTGAATGAGGGGATGATTAGAATAAAATAATCCACTTTATCACATAGATTAAGGTTGATTATTCCTGATAACCAAATATCATATGATATCTACGTCCTTCGTTTTCCGTTGATCAATCAGATCTATTCGTAAATAATTTCAGCAGATGTGTTTTTCCTTCCTGGTTGATACAGGGTTACAGTTGATTCTAAGTACCCTGATTGCCCTATGCGAACAAGGAGGAGAATCGCGAAGTTTACATTTGATTCAGGATCCATCACGATTTCCTCCATTGTAAAAGTATCCTTTGAACTTGGAATCAATGCGAAATTTTGATGAGAATGCCATTCCCCTAGGTAATTAAATCGGGTATATTCATGTTTCGTGCGATTAAAAAAGGATCGGAGGGGTTCGGTAAAATCCTTAATTGACCGAATAAATGAAGATAAAGTCCCTCCATGGGTTTGGATAGTTATCTCATTTATTCTGAATTTATTCTCATCAATATGTTCGCCCATCATTATTCCTCCTATCTCACGTTTCTTCGCAAGATTTAGAGCAGTGATGATTTGATGAACGATTTTACTTGGGATCAGAACCTGCATTATCTTCTCCATTGAACAGGCCTCTCATGAAATTAGCCCATTCTGTTGTTTTATCTTGAGGGTTGATGCCTTCACCTTCTTTCATGATAGATGCAGTCTGTTGACCTTCGACATGAATAGCGATATTTTGGAATGGGAAATCAAAAACCCAACCACTCTTGAGACCTATTAAATAGAGATCTTCGGGAAAAGCGCTTTTGTCCCTATTAAGTAGGGAATCTAATGCAAATCGGACCATGTGATGAGCGATAACGCTTACATCAGCATCAGATGCTACCATTGGATGGTCACCTCTAGTCGAATAATCATTATTCTTTGTTAAATATTCTGGAATCCCATGTTCCTCACAATAGTATAAGTACGCATTCCTAACATCTCGGGGATTAGGCCCTATGACTGGTCGACTCCGAGCGACAAAACCCCCAATACCCCCACCATAAACCTCTCCCCAGAGCATAGGTATTTCCTCTCGATCGGCGATTGCAGAAAGTAGATTAAATACATTTGATTCTGCAGTTGCATCAACGAGAAGATCATATTTTACTACTTTTTCAATTACCCTTGCCATTGCTGTATTGGATTCTTGACCTGCAATCAGTATGTTATCCACTTCAACTTCGATCCCAGGTGCTAATGATATTAATTCTTCACGGAGAGCTTCCACTTTATGAAATCCCACTGATTTCCAATCTAATGCATGTCTTACGATATTTCCTGGCAGCATAACATCGGGATCGATTAAGAATATCTTACCTATCCCTGACCGAACAAGAGAGACAGATATTTTGCTACCGAGTGACCCTGCTCCGATTACTACTACTGATTTTTTATCGAGATGGATGGCTTCCATCGGTATACGCGGTGTATCCCTATCATCAGGTATTATTTCAGCCTTAAAAAAACTGGAGGATTCATCATTTTTATACACAATGAAGCAACTTAGGTGACCTTGTTCATTTAAAATAAAAATATAA
>NZ_JAJRBM010000419.1 GCF_028679455.1 Methanospirillum sp.
GATATGGAAGAATGAATGGACAATGTTCTATACTGTCGGGTTGCAGGACCCTTACTTTGCAATTTTCTGTCTTATACATGGTATTGCTAAATATTATGAATCCCTTGATTCAGCAGTTTGGAATCCTGTATCCGAAGCATGAAGTCACTTTCTGAAGGCGGGATCCTGATCTCCCAGGTACACCAGTTATCGGGGAGAGTATTTGCCCGCAAACTCCGGGATCACGGACTTGGTGCAATTAACCCGGCACAGGGTAGGATTCTGTTCGCACTCTGGAAAGGCGATGACATCCCGATCCGGGAACTTGTCAGCAGGACTAAACTCCAGAAATCAACCCTGACCAGTATGCTGGACCGGCTTGAACTGGATGGGTTGATCATCAGAAAGCCATCACCCAATGATCGGCGTGTTATTCTCATTTCACTGGCACGCGATCATGAGATTATCCGTGATCTCTTTCTCCAGGTCTCACATGAGATGATCGGGATCTTTTATGCAGGGTTCTCTTCAGGTGAGATCAGCGATTTTGAAGAGAAACTCAGACGGATTATCGCCAATCTCCAGGATTGTGATGAAACCGATGAATCTCATGAAGAGAAGGGATGATCTCCCTGGTTGGGCACCCTCTGGTGATGGTATCTATTATCACCGGGCTCCCTCCTGAGAATTTTGCTCAAATATGCATCTCCCTTCTCCTGAATGCAGAGGCTACGTGTACCGGTCACCAAACCGCTCTTTGATCGGGTTTACCTGAATCATGATATCGATCCCACCCCGTTTGATCACTTCATCTCCCAGATCAAAATCCATGTTCACGGTTCCGACCCTGATCTCCCCTTCATCCCTGGGAATAATTTCAGGGCCGTGCATCGGTTCATATGAGATCCCCTGATCACCAGGATATGATCCTGTGTGATCCACCGCTCCTGAAAGGATTGGTGTTGGAATACCAGCGGGGAATGCTTCGCAGGTCAGCATGTCCCCGGAAGTATTCAGATAATAATGTCGGCAAGTCTGGCAGGGAATGAGTGGAATACGGGTCATCGTACTGGTGTATTACTCATTTGTACCTGATAGAAGTTCGGTTTCAGGATCTTTGGTGAATGGGTATTCGGCTTTCGAAGCATACAGGATTTGGTATTTGGTACTGGAGATCAAATCAAATGGTGCGAAGTCAGGAACCTGCATTACCTGACACCCCCTTTTGCCTTTAGAATCTTATAGGGTCTGAACTGATATGAACCTGAAAACACCCTTCTCACTCCTCCGTCCCTGGGAGGAAACAGACCGCGAATCACTGGTTCGATCTGCAGATAATCCGAGGATAGCTGCGTTCATGCGTGACGGGTTCCCCCACCCGTATTCAGTGGCTGATGCGGATCGGTTCATTGCGATGGCGACTGGCGATCACCCGAATCTGTTTCTGACAATTGAGGTTCATGGCGAGGCGGTAGGGGGAATCGGTATCCATCGTCTGGATGACATCTATCGTCATACTGCGGAGATCGGGTACTGGCTTGCAGAAACGTACTGGGGGAGGGGGATTGTATCAGATGCAATCAGGGCCCTTCTTCCGGTTGCCTTCGATTCGTATGATCTCATCAGGATACAGGCAGGAGTCTTTTCAAACAATCCAGGCTCCATGCGGGTGCTGGAGAAAAATGGGTTTTCCCTGGAGGCAGTTCATAAAAGAGCCATCACCAAGCAGGGAGTAACCCTTAATGAGTATCTGTATGTCAGATTCAGGGATGATTCTGATACCGCTCATCTGATCCCCTGATCCCCTGGGGGCATCTTACCCTGTTTTTTTCTCCATGGTCATGGATAATGCAAGGCCATAACCTTCCTTGTCCCTGATCTCACCGGTGTTGAGATAACTGACTGAGAGGGTGTTATCAACGTTCAGAGTTCCCAGATATAGACCACCGTTCTTGTCCACGATGTTCACAGTCTTTCCATCAGGACTGATGATCCCGGTCAGGTTCTCCACAATCTGCTCATCTCCGAGTTGAAATGAATTTGTTCCGATGATGATTCGATCCTGCTGGGTAAGATTCCAGATATCACCATGTGGAGTTAAGTTGGTGATTTCTCCGGTAAAACCAGCAACCATCCCTTCAGTGGTCACCCATGTACCTGCAATATCGGCGTCTTTTTCTGCGGTCGTCATTCCTGAGCTCAGGATGAGAGTCAGACTGATCAGAAGCAATACGTACTTCATACCGATATTCCTGCGCGAATGTAAATCAAGATATCGATAGGGTGCATCACTGCTGAATCTACCGCGATCATACCTCTTATCTGTTCATCAGATCAGGCTGTTAAATATTGGAAATCCAGACCTGGGTTCATCCCCTGGCACTTCGGCGACATTCATACTTACTCAGTATGTATAACTCCGGTCAGCATACACACTCTTCTGTTATGGATTACCTGTATACTCTTCTGAAATTTCTCACTGCCGGATTCATCATTGTGGGAGTTACCCTGATTGTTCAGCATGTTGATCCCCGGTATGGTGGAATTCTGGCAGCTGCTCCGATAACTACCACCATCGCCTTTATCTTCACCTACCATGAGGCAGGGAATGAGGTTGCTCATCAGCTTGTGCTTGGTTCGTTCTATTTTGCAATACCGTCGATTCTTTTCCTGGCAGTACTGTATCTGCTGGCAGAACGCCTCTCCTTCATCCCGAGTATCTGTGGGGCATATCTGGTCTGGGTTGTGGGTGTTCTCCTCATGAACCGGGTTATCACTCCTGGATAACTGCAAACAGGGTTTAGCAGCATAGTTATCCGGTAATGCTTCGCCAGGTCCCGGGTGGGATGGTAATCGTAAAACATGCACCTTTCCCGTAGGTACCTGTTTCCACAATAGAGATTCCTGAAATCTCCAGGATCTCTCTGGCAAAGAAGAGACTGAATCCCGAATTTGATCCTCCTCTCTCAAATATCTCCTCTTTCCGGTCATCAGGCACTCCGGTTCCGTTATCGGTAATCGTGAGCACCCCTTCCCTGTCCATGACAAAAAAATTGACCGATACCAGGGTTACTGACATCCCGTGTTCTCTGATGGTATTGAACAGGTTCACAAAAACAAGAGACAGCATCGGGTCTGCAAAGATTTCAATCCCCCCTGTGGTGATGGTTGCTGTTATCGTGTCCGGGAGGGTTTCAGCCACTGCTGTCGCAACAATAGTCTCGATATGCTGCCAGGCCGGTTCCTTATCCCCGAGCCTCTGGTACTCACGGGAAAACCGGATCTGCTGATCAATCTTCTCACAGGACTGGCGGATATAGGTCAGATATTCGTTCGCAATTGTGTCCTGCTTTACCCTGATTTCCAGCAGATCACAGAATGCTTCTATTGCCTGTACCTGGTTCAGAATATCATGCCTTGTGACACTGGCAAGATTGTTGAGTTTCTCCTTTGCCCGATGAAGCCCTTCCTCAATTTTTCCCAGGGTTGTTGCATCCCGGACGGTAGTAACGGGTGAGAGATCTTCTCTTGGATCAGTTGAAGATTCAGTCCCTGATCGCGGTTCATGCTTCTTCAAACCAGGAATTGAGAGGGGTACGAGCACTTCAGGGAGCATCTCCTCGATAACCCGTTCCAGTGTTCCCTCCTTAATGATATGGGCGATCTCCATCCACTGTGACTTCATATCCCGTTGTTTTATCAGGACATGATCTGCACCGGCATCCCGGGCAGCACTGATGATCTGATCCTCCTCCTTTCCGGTGAAGAGGATGAACGGAATACTCCCGTATCTGGATCTGACATGTTTCAAAAACCACATGCCATCATACCCTGGCATATAATAATCAGAGATGATTGCATCGAACCGCAACTCAGGTGACTCAAGAAAAGTCAGTGCTTCTGTTGCTGATTCTGCGGTGTATACTGAAAAAGTGCCTGACTCTTCAAGATATCGTTTACTGATGAATCGTAGGCTGATGTCATCATCGACCACGAGCACCGAGAGTCTGACGGGGGGCATCTAACCAGTGTTCTGATCTCCTGCAGTAAAATAGTATTGGTTATTCTGGCCTGATACATGAGTTCCATGAAGCGATTCTGATTGAGATCGAATCCAGATCCTATTTCCCTTGATACGATGAGTGAATATCTTACGAATGTTCCAGCCAGAACAGGTATGATCCCTTAAATACCCTGGATTTACTCTGATGACTGTTATTTCCATAGACCACCAGACCCGGAGCAGAATCTTTTTCTCACTCTACTCTGCGGTCTTTGCCACGATGATAGGAGTGGGTATTGTAATTCCACTGCTTCCCCGGTATGTGGCCACCCTGGGAGCAACCGGGCTTTGGATCGGTGCAATTTTTTCTGCGTTTTCCCTGTCACGGGCATTGTTCCTTCCGGTATTTGGCAAGTTGTCAGACAACCATGGGCGTCGCCGGCTTATTCTGGTTGGATTGTGTATTTACTCACTTATATCTGCCCTGTACACCGTAGCCGGTTCGGTACTTGAGATCACCGCTCTGCGGTTTTTGCATGGCATAGCTTCAGCAATGGTGCTCCCGGTAGCGATAGCATATATCAGTGATATCGCCCCGGTAGGAAAGGAAGGGAGATTTGTTGGTTCGTTTGCGAGTGCGATCTCACTTGGGATGGGTCTGGGTCCGTTCATCGGTGGAACCATCTCTGATCTCTTCACGATGAATGCGGTTTTTCATTCAATGACTCTCATGTCGTTTCTTGCGCTGATTACCGCACTCCTGTTCCTGCCTGATATTGCCCCGCGACAGGTTCAAAAATATCCACTCAGGAATGTCATCACCCACAAACCCCTCCATGGTCCGGTCCTCTACCAGTTGATGTATGCACTCGCAAACGGGACTTTTATGGTATTTCTTCCGATTCTTGCTATCAGGGATGGGGAGCTGTCAGCATCAGAGACCGGGATTGTGATCCTGGTATCTGTCCTGTCAACTCCGGTGTTTCAACATTTTTTTGGCAGAATTGCAGATCAGTTTGACCGGTATCATCTGATTGCGGCAGGAACTGCTATGATCGGTGTTTCCCTGTTCATCCTGCCATGTTTATCCGGCCTTGCTCCTTACCTGGCCGGTGCCCTCCTGATGGGAATCGGCAGGGGAATCTCGCTTCCTGCAATGTATGCACTGGTCACGGTGGTTGGTCGTGATATTGGTCAGGGTAGTGCATCATCGCTGGTAAATACTGCGTTATCGGTTGGGCTCATCGTCTCACCCCTCGTCTCCGGTGTAATTATGGATATGTCAGGAATTCACACCGTATTTTTCATCGCTTCGGTAGTAAGTGCCGGCTGCACCCTGGTGTTCTTTACCATGCATAACAACACTGATTCTACACCCTGGTGATAGCATTCCCGAAAACCGGAACAAAAGAATCGCAACCGTATTGGCTCAATTAAAAAATATGAGGAAGCACAGTCAATAGTGTACTGCTATCCTCATACTGTCTGCAGATCGGTGCATGACAAAGGATCTGATCCGGATCCATGCGTAAAGCATGGACTGATCGTTTTGATATAGGAGGTTGAGGGTATCAGCGGTGTGGGAACCGTTGGTCAGTCTCTGATCAGGCCTCGCAGCACCATACAGAAATATGTAATAGGAGTATAAGTAATTAGTTATACACTTCATGGCAGTAGACGATCCGGGAACCGGTAATCCCGATGACAAGCCCCATGCTCGGGATCTTGCAGACGCGTTTAAAGTTTTGAGCGATGCGAACCGGTTGCGTATACTCTTTCATCTGGCTACTGATACCTCTGGTACGCTGGGGGTATCAGACCTGGCCTCACGCATCGGGATCTCACAGCCTGCGGTATCCCAGCATCTGAAACTCCTCAAATCTGACGGTCTTGTTGAGGCAACACGAGTTGGATTTCATGTCTACTTCACCCTGAACCGTACCCGTATGTTTTGTATTGCCGAGATGTTTGATCAGATGAGAACCACGGTTCTCTCCCGGTGCAATCAGCAGCTCATCAGAGAAAAGAATCCTGAAGGTCCTCTGAACATAGGAATTATCTACTACTCATATTCCGGAATAACCCGGAGCCTGATGGAGCAGATCCATGCAGTTTGCGGGGGAGATCTGATTGAAGTTCAAACCCTGAAGAAATACCGCTCATTTACTGCTTTCACAACCGGTTGTATCAGATCACGGAATGAGGAGACGGATCAGATCACTCCGGCGGTAATTGATGTATCCTCGTATGACCTGCTTGTCATTGCATCGCCCGTATGGGCATGGAAACCTGCTCCGGCAGCAAATTCCCTGGTATCTGGACTCTTTGGATGTTCAGGAAAGAAAGCCGTCATCTGCGTAACGTACTGCAGCAATCCTGGCAATTGCCTCCCGATTCTGAAAAAGAAGATGGAATCAAGAGGGGTTGAAGTAGTGAATCAGAGTTCGTTCTCACATCGTGATACTGAAGATCCCCAACGGGTCATGGAGTTGATCCGAACGATCATTGGAGCATATCAGGTATGACATCAGTTATTTCATCTCATGCAACCAGAAGTGACTCATACCCGGAGAAAGAGTGACCATCATGAATATCACTGTCATTTATCATTCACATACCGGTAAGACCCGGGCAGTAGTAGAAAAAATCAGTCGGCAGCTCGGTGGAAATATCATCGAAGTAGTCCCGAATCAGCAATATTCAACCCTTTCTGCAGTTACCAAGGGGTGCTACCGGGCACTTACTGCAGCTGCGGATGCCGTTACTCCTGATCAGATCTCCCTTACTGATTCAGATCTGGTGGTGCTGGCATCTCCGGTCTGGGCAGGCAAACCCACACCGGTCATTAACGGGGCATTGCGTTCAATATCAGGAGGAGAGGGAAAACGTGTGTTTGTGGTTACCACCTGCGGTGATGCGAAAAGTGGTGATCAGGCCACCACCCTGCTCAAAATCCGTGCATATGAGACGGGTATGATTGTGGTTGGTGGTGAAACGCTCGATAAGCAGGGTGTTATTAATGAAACGGCTATCCTCTCGCTTATTGAAAAGATCAAAGCAGCAGGGGAGTCGTCATGAAGACAACACTCTATTACTTTACCGGTACCGGGAATTCGCTTACCATTGCCCGTAAAATCGCAAATTTGATCGGAGAGACTGAACTGATCCCGATCCCTGCCCTGATGAAGGGAAATGGAACTATCAAGGCTCCTGAAGGGCGTGTCGGGATCTGCTGCCCGGTGTATGATATGGGTATCCCGGTTCTGGTCCGGGATTTTCTTGAGCGTCTTGTTGTGAATGATAATGAGTATGTATTTGCAGTTCTCACGCTCGGAGGAACGGGTGCTGCTGCCCTGAAACTGGTAGATTCTGGAATCCGGAATCGTAACGGACGAGGGATCAACGCGGGTTTCCTCGTAAAAATGCCTGGTAACTTTCCTCCGGTGGGTGTTCCCCCGGTGGGAGCAAAACAGGCATTGATTCTTCAGAGGGCGGAGAACGAATGTGTCAGGATTGCAACTGCTATCAGGAACGGTGATGAGAGACGACCAGGATTCACTCCGCTCACCTCACTGCTCCAGTTCATGCTCTATGGACCGTTTACGAAAAATGTCCGCCGTTCAGGAGAAAAATTTTCAGTATCAGAAGCCTGCACCTCCTGTGGAACCTGTGTTCAGGTCTGTCCAACCGGAAACATCACGATGGCAGATGGTCGTCCGGTCTATGCGAACCGGTGTGAACTCTGCTGTGCATGCCTGAATTACTGCCCTGTACAGGCAATTAATCTGGACATGTTGTTCGGTACTGAAGGAAGAGGAAGGTATCATCATCCTGATGTCACTCCCGCAGATATGCAGATGCAGAAGGGTCTTCCTGAATGAATACTCCTGATACCGGCTCATTCGGGCAGGAAGAGATCCAGGCATCCCGTGAGGTCCGGTATCGGGTGGATAAGGGTTCAGTGTCAGGAATATACAGTTCCCGTCTTTCTGAAAGTATCAAAGCAAGTATCAGACAGGTGATCAGGATTACCCGTTCGGATCCCTTCCTGCTCATAACCGCAACCCGGCTGCTTTCGGTGCAAAAAAGAGCTGCTGCTCGTCGTGAAGCCCTGGCAACAGAAGGACTTCAGGTTCCTCCGGTAGTAATGTTCAGTCTGACCCACCAGTGCAACCTCGCCTGTCACGGGTGCTATATGCGATCCCTGCACCGGGCTGAAACACCTGAAATGACCTCTGACCAGTTGATGGATCTGGTTTCAGAATGTGTTGATCTTGGAGTTTCATTTCTGGTGATGGCTGGAGGGGAACCCTTGGTCAGAAGGAATGAGATCCTGATGCTTGCCCGTGCATACCCTGATCTCATCTTTGCCATCTTCACAAACGGACTGCTTGTTGATGAATCCCTTGCAACAGAGTTTGGGAAGTTACCAAATATTGTGCCTATTCTGAGTATCGAAGGCACTGAAGAGATGACCGACTCTCGTCGGCGTGAAGGAACATATGAGGCTGTTCTTCTTGCGCTCTCTCTCCTCAAAAAGCATCATATTTTTTTCGGATGTTCAGTTACTGTTACCAGGGAGAACTATCCGGATGTTACCGGTGACCAGTTTATCCAGGAGATGATTGTTCATGGCTGCCGTCTGTTTGCATATGTAGAGTACGTCCCGATTGATGAGGGAACCAGGGGTCTTCTCATCTCTGATGAACAACGTTCTGATCTTAACCGGTATCTATCCGGGTTTTCTGATCAGTATCCTGCTTTGTTTATCGGATTTCCCGGTGATGAGGAGAACTTTGGCGGATGCCTTTCAGCAGGCAGGGGGTTTATTCATATCAATCCGTCAGGAGATCTGGAACCTTGTCCTGCAGCCCCGTTCTCTGATGTGAACGTCACCCGTGTCTCTCTTCGTGATGCTCTTGGTTCTGATTTTCTTGCCCGGATCAGATCAAACCATGAAATGTTAACCGAATCTGGCGGAGGGTGTGCTCTCTGGACAAACCGGAAATGGGTATCTTCTCTGCTGACTGAACGAAAAATATGAGTTCTTCGTCGTTTTAAATGGGTACGATGTAGGGTCGTGTTCCCACTATCCTCCATAAGGGCGTTTCTTTTTTGACAACAGCATTTTCAATAGATTGACCGATCTGATTTGGGTGAAGTTTGGCTCTTTTCAACTGCTCTTTGTACCAATCCCCACTTCCTGATTTGTTTCGATTCGAACACTTTACGAACCTGGATTAGATTTACGGAGACACCTACAAATTTCTGTTTGCGTCTCTCCCTCAATATAGCGTTTGATAACTTCAATTCGGTTTTCTTCATTGGCATCTTTCAAGATGCTTCACTGAAGACAGGATTGATACCTATCTATTCATTTAGGTACACGATCCCCTGATCCGTAAATGAGCATCTGAGGTACACGATCCTTTGAGCCTTTCCATTAACCATTAGAGATTTATCCCGAATGACCAATGTAGTATCATGGTACCACAATCTGAAACCCCTCCACCCAAGGAAAATCTAACCCAGATCGTCTCTCTGCTCATCATCGCAATCTCAATCATTTTTTATTCAGATATCACCACCCCGCTCGGTCTGATGACCTGGATACTGTACTTCATTCCCCTGTTCCTCACACTTTATATCAGGTGGCAATATGGGCCATTCCTCGTGGCGGGGACAGCGATCATCCTGACATGTATCAGTTTCTTTATTTCACCCCGGGATATGTCAGAGTTTTATGCCCTCATAAACCGGGGATTTTTCAGTGTTTTACTGATAGTATCAGCGGCCCTGATCTGGAGGAACAAAAAAAGAGAAGAACTCCTGCAGATAAGTGAAGAACGATATCAGAGTATGATTGAATCATCTCCCGAAGCAGTACTAATCCTTCGAGATGAAACAATTCAGTATAGCAACCCGGCCAATCTCGACCTCTTTGGACCAAAAAATGGTGTAACGGGGCGTGAATGGGTGCATCTCTTTGACCCTGAAACCCGGGATCAGATCTTATCAAGTATCACCAAGGCAACAGAAGGCGCAAAAATAGAATTATCAGATATTGGTATCGGACTGAGCGATGGCAGGAACCATATTGCAGATCTTTGGATCGGAGAAATTCTTTGGGATGGAGAACCTGCCGTAATGATGATCATCCGAAAAAAATCCGATTAAACCTTTTTGTGATTAAAAAAAACCTATGAGTTGAACAATACACCCGTATTTTGGGGTCAAAACAGAGGAAAGACATTTTGATCGGTACGTTTTAGAGAATAATCCCTTTTTTAGTACCTGCTGATAATCTCTTGATCTCTCTCGGGCATATCGTTGCCGAGAGCAATTTTTTTAAAAAATACCCGGTAATACATCGATTTTTTGCGAGGAAAAGCCGCGCGAAAACCCGGGAAAAAACACCCTTAAAAAAATCTCTCTAAATATCCTTCCAATCCCAATTTTTTATCTATACTCGCTTTGAAAGAGAGGAAAGATATTATCTATCCCGATGATTACCTAAGATTTGCGACTATGACCAGTTCCTTCTTAAGGGATGAGTTTTGTGCAACTAACCAGTTCAGTATTCAACATTATCAGCCAGATTAAACCTGCGATAATTATCTTCGTATTGCTCACGATCATTACCGGAATCTGTTATCCTCTGGTGGTTACCGGGATTGCACAGGTCGCGTTTCCCTGGCAGGCTCATGGAAGTCTGATCTCGGTTGATGGAAAGGTCTCCGGGTCTGCCCTTATCGGACAGCCGTACTCTTCAGACAAGTATTTCTGGGGAAGACCTTCGGCAACCTCTCCTGCATATAATTCCAGTCTTTCATCAGGTTCGAACTTCGGCCCGACAAATCCGGGGCTGAAAGATCGAGTTTCCGTATCGGTTGATGCATTGCACAAGGGTTCAACTAATACTTCAATACTCATCCCAATCGATCTGGTTACCACTTCAGGAAGTGGTCTTGACCCTGACATCAGTGTGGCCTCAGCTTATTACCAGATTCCACGAATTGCAAAGATACGGGGAATCGGAGATGATGAACTTACCACACTGGTGAATCAGCACATTCAGGGACCACAGTTTGGTGTCCTTGGAGAAAGCCGGGTCAATGTCCTGACCATGAACCAGGCACTGGATCAGTACCAGTCATCCGGTCAGTCAGGCAAACAATCAATTTCATCTGACTCAGTGAAGAAGGTCTCTGATAATACAGCGACCGTTTTTGGCATCAGAGATACTGACTGGCTGCAATTTGGGTTATTTTTTGTCGTACTCTTTGCATTGGTAGTTCCAATCGGTCGGTTTATGACCCTTATGTACCAGGGAGAACCGACATTCATCTCCCGGATTAGCACCCCTCTTGAAGCGTGGATTCTGAAGACTGCGGGAGTCCGTGCAGATGAAGAGATGGACTGGAAAACGTTTACCGGAGCACTCATGATATTCAATATTCTGGGCATTCTGGTCGTTTTTATCCTTCAGCAGATACAACAGTATCTTCCGCTCAATCCTCTTGGGCTTGGTGCTGTTGCTCCGGATCTCTCCCTGAATACCGCCGTGAGTTTTGCAACCAATACCAACTGGCAGGCTTATACCGGCGAGACTACCCTAAGTTATCTGACCCAGATGGTTGGTCTGACGGTGCAGAATTTTCTCTCTGCAGCAACCGGCATGACAGTTCTTATTGCTCTCATCTATGGATTCTCCCGCAAACAAACCGGGTATATCGGCAATTTCTGGGTCATTTTAATCCGCAGTGTCTGGATTCTTCTCCCGTTAAGCATTCTTCTTTCGCTCATCTTAGTATCCCAGGGGTCTGTTCAGAACTTTGACGTTCCGGTGACGGTTCCCCTCCTCGATCTTATCACCGATAACGGAACCGTAATAACCGACACTCAAATCCTTCCACAAGGGCCGGCAGCATCCCAGATCGCAATCAAACTTCTCGGTACGAACGGGGGAGGATTCTTTAACGTAAACTCTGCCCATCCGTATGAAAATCCGACACCACTTACAAACTTCCTGGAGATTCTTGCCCTCCTTCTCATTCCGGCAGGTCTGTGCTATACGTTTGGAAGGATGATCGGATCGGTCAAAAAAGGAATCGCCCTTCTTATCGCCATGACCATTATTCTGGTCCCGATGATCGGGATCTGTTTCTGGGCTGAACAAGCGGGAAATCCACTCCTTTCCGTGACTGGAATCGATCAGACCGCATCTTCTCTACAGCCCGGAGGAAATATGGAAGGAAAGGAGGTACGCTTTGGTATTTTTAATAGTGCCCTCTTTGCCGTGAGTACTACCGCGACTTCCTGTGGTGCCGTAAACGCTATGCATGACTCCTTCACTCCACTGGGTGGGATGATACCACTCATGATGATTCAGTTTGGAGAGATTGTATATGGGGGAGTTGGTTCAGGCCTCGGCGTTATGATTGTCTATGTTGTCATAGCAATGTTCATAGCCGGACTGATGGTAGGCCGGACACCGGAGTAC
>NZ_JAJRBM010000420.1 GCF_028679455.1 Methanospirillum sp.
TCCTACCCGGCATTGAAAAAGAGTCCACAAGGAAAATTACGTCTCCTGTTCGAAGCAAATCCACTTGGATATATCATCTCCCAGGCAGGCGGTGCTATCACTGATGGGTATCAGAACCCGCTCACGATTCAGCCTGAAAAGATTCATCAACGGACTCCTATCTATATCGGAAGTGCAGGAGTAATCAAAAAGATCGAAGAGATCTACCGAGTTGCTTAATCCCGGTACTATCTCTCCACGAATTTCAGGAACATTTAATATGCCTGCATACCTGATCTAAGGCAGATGGTTAGCAGCATTGTCCTTCCCATAAAAAAAGTATACTCTCTCGTTGACAGCACCATTTCAGTGGAGATGAAAGACGAAGGGCGGATCTTCGAAGGTAAGCTGGTTGCCGTCGATGAGTACCTGAATCTCCATCTTGAAGATAGTATCGAAACAACCGATGCTGCAAATAAGCGTGATCTTGGCACGCTTGTTATCAGGGGTAACAACATACTCTCGATTGCACCGGTAGCCTGATCTGATTATGACCGTATCTGAAGAAGATGCCTTCAGGCTTATTGCAACTCAGTCGGAAGGTGTTTTGCAGAGTGAACTCTGGAAGATGCTGGTGGTTGACAGCCGGAAATGCTCCCGCATAGTGAAGAAGCTCCTTGATGCCAACCGGGTCGAGCGTATTGAATACAGGCAGGATGGAATCAAGACCTTCCGCCTGATAGCCAAAAAAGGTCCGGCAGATCCCCGTTGTCTTCTGGCAGGTGAAGAATTAATTCCTTGCATTGCCTGCGATGAGGAATGCTCGGTAAATGAGTGTAATCTTCTCCTGGACTGGATGTATCAACTTGCCATATCCGATGTGGAGGTTGAAACGCCAGAAGAGGAAGAAACCGAAGAGTAATTTTCTTTTTGGTTCTATTTTAAAAAATTATTCAAAGGATTCAAAGGGCCCGTTCCGTTCGGCAGAAATGATGGCCGGAATGTAATACTTGTGTACATACTCTTTGACCATTCGCCGTGCTGAGAACTGGGGAGTATTGCTTTTTATTGACTCCTTCATCATCTGGACCCAGCCATGGGGCACCCCGTCAAGTCCCTGGTCATAGTACAACGGGACTACCTCTTTTTCAAGCAGGTCATAGAGCTCAAGTGCATCCTCCCAGTCTCGTTCGCCGTTAGGACTTTTGGTATCAATGCCAAACATCCAACCGTTTTTCTTGTTGTATCCCTCAAGCCACCACCCATCGCCGATGGAGAGGTTAAGAACCCCGTTTACCGCTGCTTTCATTCCACTGGTCCCGCTCGCTTCCAATGGAGGTACGGGATTATTCATCCAGACATCAACACCCTGAACGAGGTACTTGGCTACCTGTTCTCCGTAATCCTCAACAAATGCAATTCTCCCTCCGAATTCAGGTTGCTGGGCGTATTGATAGATCCGCTGCAGAATTCTCTTACCTTCATCATCAGCAGGATGGGCTTTTCCAGCAAAGATGATCTGTACCGGTTTCCAGGGGTTATTCAGGATCTTTTTGATCCGGTCAAGATCCCTGAAGATGAGATCAGCACGTTTATACGTTGAGAATCTGCGTGCAAATCCAATGGTGAGCGTGTTGGGATCAATCAGTGCACCCCCCGCAACGACATTGGCACAATCAGCCTGATATTTCATCCAGTCACGCCGTTTGAACTGGAGAATTCGGTTGATGAGCTTTATTTTGAGCCCAAAATGGAGTTCCCATAGTTTCTCATCAGGAATCTGGTCTATGAGTGCCCAGACATAATCCTTGTCATGATGATCGAGCCAGTCCGGGCATATTGTTGAGAGATATCGGTTGATTAATTGTACCAGGCGGGGATTCATCCAGGTTGGAACATGTACCCCGTTAGTGATTGATCCGATGGGAACATCATCCAGTTTCTCCTCAGGCCAGACGAAATGCCACATCTTTCGCGCCACTTCTCCATGTTTTGCACTTACTCCGTTCGAGAAAGCAGACATACGGAGTGAAAATGCTGCCATGTTGAACATGTCAGGTGGGTCCTCCTGGTGAGTTCCGGCTTTGAGAAACTCTTCACGGGACATTGAGAGAACCCCATAGTATTGCGCGAAATATTTATCAACCATCCAATGAGGAAATTTGTCATGTCCTGCAGCAACCGGGGTATGAGTTGTAAACAGCGATGTCTCTTTCACCTGAAGCCATGCTTCAGCAGGATCACATCCTGCCTCAACCTTCTGTCTGAATCGTTCTACCAGGGCAAAAGCAGCATGTCCCTCATTGAGATGAAGGGCAGAGTACTGAATCCCGAGTTCCTTGAGCAGATGGGTTCCGCCAACCCCGAGGACGATCTCCTGCAATAACCGCATCTCATTGATACTGCTATAGAGGCGGCTGCTGATATTACGAAGATGTGGTGGATTCTGTTCTATCTCGGTGTCAATCAGGTAGAGGATGACCCGTCCGATATCCACTCTCCAGATGGCAAATTGGATCTGGGGAGTGATATACGGTACCTGCAGGATCAACTGTTCTCCATCTTTACTCAGAACCCGCTTGATTGGAGCGTTATCCCGGTCAAGTTTCTCTTCCACATCCTCCTGCCATCCGTCACTGCGAACCCGTTGATGGAGATATCCATCTGCGTACATGAATCCGACCGCAACTACCGGGACCCCGAGATCACTACATTCTTTCAGATGATCGCCGGCAAGAAATCCGAGCCCTCCCGCATAAAACGGCAGTGAGTGCTGAAGCCCGTACTCTGCAGAAAAATATGCTATCTTATGACGTTGATGTTCTGGGTAATACTCAGAGAACCACTGATTCTTTGCGAGGATATACCGCTGGTACTTTGCAATGACTGCATCATACTGATTGGTATACTCAGAATTCTGACTTCCCTCATCAAGAATTTCAGCAGGAAGCTCCTGCAGCATCCGTACCGGGTTGTGTATGTTCTCTTTCCATCCCTGTTTATTCAGGTTTTTAAAAAGCATCTGGGCTTCCGGATGCCAGGATGACCAGAGATTATAGGACAGATCAATGAGCCCTGATAACCGGTCGGGAATGTGGTCAAAGTCTATCCAACGGATTCCTATCATATGATGTTACTCCGGTACTCGGTGATAGGAGATTATTTGACCCAATAGATAACTCTTGCCATAGTTCTGAAATGGATCACGGGTACTGATAGAATCAAAAAAGATACCCCCGGACGGATTCGAACCGTCGTCATCGGAACCAAAATCCGAGATGATTGACCGCTACACTACGGGGGTATGCGTATGCCCGGTTTACGAATGAGAACCCGGAAACACAGAGCCAGTATCTATTGTCTCTGATTAGTTATAGACCGTTCTGATTGATCAGATGATGACCCTTGATTATCCCTGTTTCAATTTGGTATGATCATTTTCTTTTAAGCAGCCCGGGAAAGAGTGTTTCAATATGGTCGGCGGTATCTGGATCGAGCCCTATCTTTCCTGCTTTTCGTACCTGTTCGTGGATGAACTGATCCTTCTGCTCTTCGTTCAGGGTCCTGTATGACTCCTTCGTACTACGTCCCTCAGCAACCCAGGATATCACGTAGTAATGCCTGACCCCGTGAGTGTCAGTCATGAGATAGAGATCCTCACCATGAGCAAAATCAATCCCGGTCCGTGTGATGGTTCGTGGCTGGCGGATGACGTTGACATCAGTCTCCGGATTGATATCAAGCCATGTTCCATCTGCCGTCCGTATGGTCTTTTTCATCTCTCTCGGTATTGGGACGCCCTGGTATACTATTCTGCTGCTATTCACGCTCTGGTGCAGAGAGAGGGAAGTAGTCATGATAGACCTTACGCCGCTCATCAAGATCAGTATGGAGGTACACTTCGGTGGTCTTGATTGAAGCATGGCCCAGGTTCTCCTGCACTACCCGGAGATTTTTTGATCGCCGGTAGAGTTCACTTGCGTAACTGTGCCTTATTTTGTGAGGTGTGATTCCTTCAGGTGCATACTTCCGGAAGATATGCTGGATGGTTCGGGGAGATATATGGTTTCCCTGCTGACCAAA
>NZ_JAJRBM010000041.1 GCF_028679455.1 Methanospirillum sp.
CATGATACCCGAACATGAGTTCGAGTTCTACCTGAAGAGCATTCATGTACCGTGAATTTGGAATCTCCATCGGACAGCGGTCTTCACACTGTCCGCAGTTGATACATGAGTCTGCAATGTGCGATACTCTGATGAGATGAAACATGAATGGAGGAGGAACCTGACCGGGTTTGACCAGCCATGGCTTTTTAATCCTGCAGTCTTCACAAATACAGAGGGGACAGGCTTCCGTGCACTGGTAACACTTGATGCACCGGGACATATCAAGGGTCATCTGCTGCAGGATCTGATCCCCTGATACGATATCTGAAAACTGCTCTGTCCGGTTCTTCTTACTCATAACCTGCATCGCATCTTCGACCCGGGCTCTGACTTCCACTCCTTTCGGATCAGCCGCTTCAATCCTGATATGACCAGAATGTATTGAAGACTCCAGTGCTTCTGCTCCTTTCCTGCTGCAGACCTCAATGCAGGTGGTGTTGCCGGTATAATCCCCAATCACTCCCCAGTCTCCGCACACCAGGTCACACTGACGGGGAATTCTCGTAAGGCATCGCTGACAGGAGTGCCGTCGGCCATATCCTTCCTGCTCTAACTCCTCAATCGATATTGATCTGATCTCATCAGGAGTCTGAACCATACATCTTCCCTGGGAGAAGAAGATGTTCTGCACGAGGTCAGGATCCAGACCATACTTTTCAGTAGCCATCCGACGGGCAGTAAAGGGATTGATTGTCCCGCTACAGTTCAGACCGATGAGAAGGATATTATCCAGATCTATCTGGTTTCGCTTGGCCAGTTCAATGATTGCTTTCGCTTCACATCCTTTCACCACAACTGCCAGTCTCTGCTCTGCTTTTCCCTGGAGGTATCTGAAGATAAATTTCGCAGAAGAGAGGGTTCCACAATAGAGTGAGCCGGAACAGAGCCTGAGTTTCTCAGGATCAGAGAGTATCGACATCTCTGCATCATAGATATCTGCACCCTGTCTAACTACTGATACCGCATCCACGACTCCGGTTTCCAAAAGATGCATCAGTATTCCGGTAACAAATCCCCCTGAACTCCCCGCTTCTCTGATATCCGGATCGGTTGCCCATGCATAGAAGATCTCACCCGTCCTGATCATGGTTCCGCGTCCTGAATCTTTTCTATCGATATCGCAGCCACCTTATACTCGGACATTCGGGGAAGCGAATCAGGCGAATCTTCAGGCAAGTTTCCGGTAGCCCGTTCAATGAAATGGAACGGCATAAACGTAGTGCCTTTCTTAATATCTCTGACCACCCTGGCTTTACAGAGTAAAGAACCCCGGCGAAACGAGACCTTAATGAGGTCACCACTTCTGACCTTCAGTGATTCTGCATCGGTTGGGTTCATCTCCAGATAACCTTCATTCACTTCATCAGTCAGGTTTTTGCACCGGCGGGTCATGGTCCCAGACTGCCAGTGCCAGATGAGCCGGCCGGTGGTAAGCCGGAGTGGATACTTTTTGTCAGGGAGGTCTGAAGGCTCTTTCCAGTCAACCGGATAGAAGACCCCTTTGCCATCAGGATGTGAAAACCGATCTGTATACAGGATCGGGGTGCCGGGATGATTCGGCTCAGGACAGGGCCAGCAGATCCCTTCGGGTTTGCTCACCCGATCCCAGGTCATCCCCCGATATTGGGGAATAACCGTGCACAGTTCGTTAAAAATATCCCTGGTATCGGTATAGGTAAACTGCTCTGCAAATCCCATCTTTGCAGCCAGGGCACAGATGATCTCAGTATCCGGTTTTGCATCACCCGGAGGAGGAATCGCTTTTCTGATCCGCTGGACCCGGCGTTCGGTGTTGGTCTGGGTTCCTTCTTTTTCTGCCCAGCAGGCAGCAGGCAGAACAACATCTGCATGCTGGCATGTCTCAGTGAAGAAGATATCCTGTACCACCAGAAACTCCAGATTGGAGAGACCCTCCTTCACGGCAGCCGGGTCAGGTTCAGATACTACCGGGTTTTCCCCGATGAGATACATTGCCTTAATTTCCGGGCTGTTTCCTTTAAGCCGTTCAAACAGGGTATTGATGTCATAACCTTCCCGTGGCTCACATATCCCGTTCGGAAAACCCCACTGGCGGGCAAGCGTACGATGAGCAGCACCGTCTGACACTTTGCCATATCCGGGGAAGAAGTTGGGGAGACATCCGACATCACAGGCACCTTGCACATTATTCTGACCCCGTAATGCGTTTACTCCGGTTCCCGGTCTTCCCATATTGCCGGTAAGCATCATCAGGTTTGCAATGGATCTGACATTATCAACCCCGGCTGTTTGCTGAGTAATTCCCATGGCATACAGGACGGTACATCGTTCAGCATTGCCGATCCATTCAGCCGTAGTCCGTATAATTTCAGGAGTGACTCCGCAGAGTGGACCTGCTATTTCGGGCTCATACCGTTTCTGGAGAACCACCTTTCGAACTGATTCGTATTTGGCAGTTCGTTCGGAGATGAACGAGTTGTCCTCCCACCCGTTCCTGATGATCTCCCCCATGATACTATTGAGGAGGAGTACATCTGACCCGCTGTAGAACTGGATGAAGAGATCAGATTGAACTGCAGTCGGTGTGAACCTTGGATCTGCATATATCAGACGGGCTCCCCGTGCCCGTGCCTTGATAATCTGCCTGCCAATAAGCGGATGCTGCTCAAGGGTGTTGCTTCCCAGGCAGAAGATACAGTCTGATTCTCCGATATCAGGAATCGAGTTTGTCATGGCACTGCATCCGAATGCAAGAAAAAGGCCGACCATCGTCGCAGCATGACAGATACGTGCACAATGATCGATATGCCGTGTCTTCAGGACACCACGGGCGAATTTCATCGCAAGGTAATTGTCCTCATTCGAGCATCTCGCTGAGGTGAGGACCGCCATTTCATCGGGCTGATACGCAGCGAACCTGCGTGATATCAGGTCAAGCGCTGCATCCCAGTCAGCCTCATAAAAAATATCGCCCTTTCTGATGAGGGGTTTTTTAAGCCGATCCGGATTCTGGATAAATTGATGACAGTACGTCCCTTTAGGGCAGATACGCCCCTCATTTACCGGAGATCGATAATAGGGGGCAGTCCCGATTACCTTTCCATCCTGTATCACAAGATTCAGGGAGCAGCCGGTGCTGCAGTAGGGGCAGGTGGTGGTGACCTGAGTGAATGTCATCTTTTCGATCCTTGTATCTGTGGTATACTTTGGAATCAGATGATAGTTATTGTTCTGTTTTCTGGCTGGGTTATCTGATAAAAAAGGGGAGAACTACCGTGATGGGTAGGGATTCTCTCATAATTATTGATGTTATCGCTGGTTACATCTGCGAATGTGGCCAGTTTCACCGGTTCGGTATCCTCCGAGTTTTTCGAGGATATTCTTACATTTTTGAGAGGCTATCATATCAGCGATCGCTCTGATTCGACTGTCTTCATCGAACATTTTCCTGGTTGTAACGAGTTCGTACCGTTCCACACCAACCGGTACGAAAGGAAGTGAAAATGCCTTGGCTGCACTGTAAACCGCCATCCCCAGATCTGCATCCCCGCTCTGAACAGCCAGGCAAACGCCCAGATGGGTAGTCACCTCCCGATTATACCCCGCGATACCATCAGGATCAATTCCTTTTTGCCTGAGCATATGATCGAGGAGCATCCGGGTTCCTGATCCCCGCTGTCGGTTGATGTACTGATGTGTCGTGATCGCCTCAAATCCCAACCCCTCACGGGAAACGATCCCCTGTTCCCGCTCAGCTACACATATCAGGACCAGTTCTTCGTCTGGGAAATACTTCTGCAGATAGGGAATATTATACTCACCGTCATCAGCAAGCAGATGCATTGGAGCCAGATGGCAGTCTCCTCGTTTTAGTGTCAGGAGCCCCCCCATGCTACCTACATGGGAAGAGGCAATGAGTATCCCGCACCCCCGTATCAGGTCTGCCAGATGATCAATGGCAGGATCATGACTCCCCGTGATGAGAACTACCTGTCCGGCACTCTGTTTGGGAACTGTCAGGACTGCAGTGGTCAATGATCCGGTCTCAAGACCTTCCTGGTCAGCGGGAATCTTCAGGTAAGCATTGGATCTGACCATACTCATCTGAATACCTGACCCACGTGAGAGGGGTGCTGCAATCCAGTGATCCTGAATCTTTCCCACTGTTGCAAGCACAAACTCATCGGTACCGATTGCAGACTGAATCGCACAGGTCAGCTGAACCTGTATTACTTCAGGTTCTAGTATGGGCAGTCCGTACCATCCGAGCATCGGGAGCAGAATCTCCCGAAGAATGGTGTGGCATGCAATCGGGTACCCGGGCATACCGATGACCGGCCGGTTTTCTATCTCGCCGAGTATTACCGGCTTTGCCGGTTTGATAGCAACACCGTGTATAAAAACAGTTCCCAGATCTGCAATGATCCGGGCTGTGTAATCTTTGGTCCCTTTGGATGACCCTGCCGAGATGAGGACGATGTCATGATCTACAACTGCTTCCTGGACAACAGCCCTGATCTGATCCTGATCGTCAGGAACCACCGGGTAATGGGTTACGGAGGCACCGGCAGCGGTGATGAGGGTACCTGCCATATGCATATTACTCTCAATAACCTGACCCGGCCTGGGCATGGTCCCTACCGGGACGATCTCACTGCCGGTGGGGATAAGTGCCACCCTGAGATCAAGGACCGCCACTTCAGAAACCCCATAACTTGCCATAGCTCCGATATCAACCGCCCGAATCCGACTAAAACGGGGGATAACCATCTCGGTTACTGCAATGTCCTCGCCGACCGGACGGATATGCTGCCAGGGGTGTGCAGAGGAACGGATTTGAAAGGATCCGGCCTGCTCCTCTACGTCTTCTATCATAATTACTGCATCATATCCGTCAGGAATGACATTTCCCGTGTTGACCCGGACCGCATCAGTCAGGATTACCGGTTTCTGATCGGTTGCTCCTATCGTATATTCGGTTTTTACCGCAATCCCGTCCATCGCCGAGAGATGGGCTACCGGGACAGAAAGAGGAGAAAATACAGCCTCTGCGGTAATCTTTCCATACGAGTTCTGAACCGGGATGCGAACTGTCCGGGGAGTATAGGAGAACCGATCATGAAGTTCACTGAGTACATCTGCAAGCGAGGTTAGGGTAAGATACCTCGTGGAGCCATTCTCTTCCCTCACCATGGGATCACCTCAACCATATCTCCGGCTTCATATCCTTCTACCGTACTGGGAATTCTGATAACCCCGTCACTCTGAAGGAGTGTATTGGTCAGGCCGGATCTTCCCAGGACCGGCACTACCCATTCCCTGTCGAAAACAGCCCTGATGTAATCTTCACGGCCTTGTGCAGATCTGAGGGGAGTCTGTAACCGGGTAAATACATGGGGTTCCGCTCCGGTCTCCCCGGTCATACCTTTGAGTAGTTCTTTGACAAGGACGAGGAGGATGACATATGCCGATGCCGGATGACCTGGCAGCCCGATTACCGGTTTGTCACGTGCAGTTCCGATAATTGTAGGTTTTCCCGGAGAGATTGCAATCCCGTGTACCAGAACGTTCCCCCGGGATGCTATTATATCTGCACACATATCACGTTCTCCCTTTGAACTTCCACCCGATAGCAGGATTGCATCACACGAGACAAGGGCGTCATCAACGGCCCGGGTAAGTGATTCCCGATCATCCTGAATGATGCCATACGGGACCGGAACTCCCCCGTGTTCAGAGACGAAATCAGCACAGAGCCAGGAATTTACATCCCTGATCTGGCCATCAGCCGGGGTTGTTTCCACCGGCACCAGTTCATTTCCCGTAGATATGATCGCTATCCGGGGTCTGGATGCGACCGGCACCATGCATCTTCCGCATGCAGCCAGCACTCCTGCAACCCGTGATGAAATCCGGGTTCCGGCATGAACCGCAATTCGATCAGAACCGAAGTCTTCACCTCGTGCTATCACGTTCTCTCCCGGAGCTGCAGGCCGGTGAACCAGGATCTGATCCGCAAGTTCTTCACAGTACTCGATCATCACCACTGCATCTGCCCCGGCAGGGAGAGCTCCACCGGTCGGGATATACATGCATGAACCTGACTGAATCGTAAGATCACGATTCTCTCCCATAGCAATTCTACCCGAAAGTGCCAGCATTGAAGGGATCGATTCACCAGCACCGGTGGTATCTGATGCACGGACTGCATATCCATCAACGGTGGAACGGTCAAAACCGGGTATGTCAACATCAGAGGAGATATCCTGAGCTAACACCCTGCCTAATGCATCAGTCAGGGATATATCCTCTATAGAAAATGGGCCTGCGATTTTTCTGGTAACCTGGATCGCTTCGTCTACGGGTATAACTGAGAGGAACCGGCTCATGGGAAACAGCCAAGTTGACAACTGCGAATCTTGATCTTATTTACATTACAATATTGTGCAATCTCCTGTTTACTGACTCCGTGTTTTTCAGAAATTTCAAATGCTTTCCCACAGGAAATTCCGGTAGTTACTCCTTCCTGTTCAAAAATTGATCTGATTTTTTCTGTATCCATGCTTCTATACCTACATGGTATTGGGAAGGATATCCTGATAAACTTCTCCGGATTGAATCCCTGTTAAACACTGAAAATTTGTTGTAAATCGCTTAAGATGCTAACTGTTTTTACGGATCAGGCTTGTTCCGGTAAATTCTGGAATGAAAGGATCAGGTATGCGGTTGATCAGTTTTATTCTTTAACATCTATGGGAGTTTATGAATCACGAATATAATTTCCAAATTCGATCCACGACAAATCATCAAAATGCGGCACCTATCCCTTCTCAAAATAAACCAAAGGAAGGGATAATAAAAATCAATTGATATAGCAGAAAAGAGGCTGGATATCGCTAACTTCTCCACGCGTAATGCAATTAATCATTCTATGCTAACAACTTTAAAAATAAGTTTTAAAAAATTAATCTCTCTCAAAAA
>NZ_JAJRBM010000421.1 GCF_028679455.1 Methanospirillum sp.
ACTACCGACAATGGTACGCCTTGCAGAACGGACTACCGGAGTAATTCTGGTTGCTTCAGCAGGTAATACCGGGAGGGCATTTGCACAGGTATCAGCAGAAACGAAAAAACCGGTGATTGTGGTAATTCCTGAAAAAGCCAGAGGCAGGATCTGGACAAGCATTCCTGCAAGAGATCTTCTGCTCATCACCGTTCATGGTGATTATACTGATGCAATCACTCTAGGGAATAAGATCTGCTCTCTCCCGGGTATTTTTCCGGAAGGCGGAGCAAAAAATATTGCCCGACGAGACGGCATGGGTACCATGATGCTCGAAGGATCGGCAGTCATTGGCCAAATTCCTGACTGGTATGTACAGGCTGTAGGGAGCGGAACTGGTGGTATTGCTGCCTGGGAAGCAGCAACCCGCCTGGTATCGGATGGACGATTTGGCCCCGGTCTTCCCCGTCTGTTACTCATTCAGAATGACCCCTTTGTACCGATGGTACATGCATTTGATGCAGATAGACGGGATATTATCCCAGAAATAGACATGCAAAATCCGAAAGAAACAATCTCAAAGGTATTTGCTGATGTCCTGACCAACCGGACACCTCCTTACGGAGTTTGTGGCGGAGTATATGATGCCCTGAAGGCTACTGACGGAACTATGGCAGTAGCAACTACCGAAGAATCCCGGAAGGCAGGAGAACTCTTCAAACGGTCTGAAGGTGTTGATGTAGATCCAGCGGCAGCGGTCTGCGTCGCAGGGCTGATACATGCAGTAGCATCCGGTATTATCAGACCTGATGAACAGGTACTGCTGGCCATAACCGGAGGGGGATATGAAAGAGTTCGTGAAGATATACGGGTTATCATACACACCCCTGATCTTGAAGTAAATCAGCATACAAGTACAGAAGAAGTGCTTGATATCGTGAAGAGATGGGTGAGCAACTATGTATGAAGAACAGGTAGCGGAATTATTGCATCAGGAAGGGATAGTATTTGTGGTCTCACTCCCGTGTGATCGGACCAAAGATCTCTGCATGGTTCTTGAGGACGAGTTCACATATATCACCATATCACGTGAGGAGGATGGAATAGGAGTATGCTCTGGAATCGCCCTCATGCACGGGCGTAGTATCCTTCAGATGCAGAGTTCAGGTATAGGGAATTCATTGAATGCTTTGATGACCCTACCTGCATTATACGGACTCCCACTCCCGATTCTTGCCAGCTGGCGAGGTTATTACCAGGAAAAGATTGCGGCCCAAATCCCATTCAACGAAAAGATACCAGAACTCCTTGATCTGTATGGAATTGCGTACACCCGTATTCTCACTTCCGATGATCTCTCTCATCTATCAACCGTAATCAGGGATGCATATGAGAATCATCGCCCGCATATCGCCCTAATTTCTCCGCAGGTCTGGGAGGGTATTTGCCCTGCCAAAAGATGTTCGTTTCAATCACGGGAACGGAAAATTACCCTCTCATACACCGGAGAATTCAAAAATCCAGAGATGTATCGTGTTGATGCAATTCAGACAGTTGCCAGTCTGCTGAAAAACGAATATGTTATCTCTAATATCGGAGTTCCCTCTAAGGAACTTCATGCGACTTGTGATCGGGCTCGTAACTTCTATATGCTTGGTTCATATACTCAGGCAACCCCGATCAGTCTTGGAATAGCCTTAGCTACAAAGGATGATGTAGTTGTATTGGATGGTGACGGAAGTATCCTGGGCACTGCAATTCTTCCGGTAATTTCGGCAACTAATCCAAAAAACCTCACGATAGTATGTCTAGACAACGGAGTGTACGGCAGTACAGGAGATCAGTGTTCACCTGCTTATCAGACGATCGATCTTGAGCTCATCGCTCAAGCAAATGGGATCGTATGGACGAGAAAAGTACATAATCAGGCTGAATTGCAGACTGCCTGGAATGACAATGATCATACCGGCCCACGATTTATCCATGTTATTATCGAACCAGGCAACAGTAATGCACCTAATATTTTACTCTCTCCTACTGAAATTCGTAATCGCTTTTCAGGAGAGATGTCCTGTAGATGAGATCAAATCACTATTTTTCGAGAGAAAATGAGAACAGGAATCTGTCATCAGGTTACTTCTATTGATGCAGCCGCTATTCTGACACTGGATTCAGAGGACCCCGATATTTTAGATTCTGCTCTGATAAAATAAGTTCCCGGCAACGTTGCGGTAGTATCCCAAACTGCTATACTATTTCCAGTCTGGTTCAGCCTGACCAACCCATATTGAGCAGTACCCTGAGAGGGTGGATCAACAGGTACCAGGGATCGAAGCGAGAGATTGAAACCATTCTCCGAAGGGATAAACGCTCCAACCGGGTATGGTCCGGTTGGATTATCTCTTATAATGTCATTCTGATTCGGTGCGAGGAACGGAACAACCGGGTT
Organism: Methanospirillum sp.; assembly: GCF_028679455.1. Taxonomy (GTDB): domain Archaea; phylum Halobacteriota; class Methanomicrobia; order Methanomicrobiales; family Methanospirillaceae; genus Methanospirillum. The sequence continues at coordinate 2,429 of NZ_JAJRBM010000421.1, forward strand.
TTCTGATTCAGCGATATCTTTTGGGATTACTACCCAGAAGTAGATATCTTCTCCCGGACTTCCAGAAATTTCAGAGGTAAATGATTCTCCATGTTGAACCCTGCCCGGATTTGTGGTCACGAGTAATTGATCCGGATTACCTGAACCAGATTCGGCAGCAACAAGAGCCAGTGTTTGAGCATAAAAATCTGTTGATGGCAGGGTAGCAAGAGCATTCACTCCGTCTGGCGATATGCCACCTGTTTTTCCTACCGAATCTTGAGTAGATGCTAAACCTGGAGATACCATTGTTTTTGTTGGTATAATCGTAACAGAGGAGTAAGCAGATTCAGAAGATGAGGTTTTTTCACCGGTAGTCTGATCTCCGGGATTCATCGAAGCTTTTGCTTGACCCTGAGTAACGGTGATATAGTTTTTCTCTTCTTTCTTCCCAGTACTACCTTCTTTGTTTATTGAAAGAACGATTGAGTAGGTACCGGGTCTGGTATAGACATGGATCGGATTCTGAACCGAGTCTGAACTACCATCACCAAAATCCCATATCCAGGAAGTAGGATCTCCACTTGAAAGATCAGTGAACTGAATCTGAAGTGGAGCAGCCCCTGAACGTTTATTGACATTAAAATCTGCAGAGAAGGATGAGGCTATCTGTGGAATTTCAGGCATCGCTTGAAAGAATGGGTTGGATTCTACTCGTACAGCTTCAGGAAGAGTGCTGGTACTAGTCGCTCCTGATTCATCAGTTACCATCATAGTTACCGGATATATCCCGGGCTGGAGATAGGTATGCATAATCTGCCTTCCTTCTCCTGTATTTCCATCTCCGAAATCCCACCGCCAGTCAGTAGGGTTTCCACCGGAACTATCAGAAAAGAAAACAGTCAGCGGTACCTGACCAATAGCAGGTTGGAGCATAAAATGAGCTTGAGTTGCAGCAACCTGGCTCCCAACACTAAGCAGGAATAATACGAGTACAACCGTACATAATCCGGGAATAATACATCTGCCCAACTCTATCACCATCCATGAAATGTCTGTGTTGTTAGTTATGAATTACTTAAACATATCCTCGATATGTTCAAAAGTCTGTTGAATTATATTTAGATTCATATAAAAATCATAAAAAGTATCCGTGATTTAGATGAAATTTTCATTTATACAATCAACTGGTGCTATCATGTACTCTTCAAGGTTTTCCTACAAATTGCAGGAAAACTGAATTTTCAATTTTCATCGAAAAATCCCGATACAAATCGCGAGAATTACCCTCAATACTGTTAAATACTCCTGCGCGTATATCCACCTCATACGTAAGGGAGGAGCTTATATGATTCGAGGTAACATCCAGGGATTATTACAAATATTGGTAATATTTTTAATAATTGGTGCATTATCTTCGATAACCCTGGCAGATCATATCACATGGACGCCAATAATCGGACTGACCAGCATATCGGAGAGTTCTTCATCAATAACCGGATTAAGTATGGGGAGTTCACCTTCAGGGATCACGTCCACAAAGATTATCTCATACACTGCGTCGGATAAGGACGCATTAAAAAATGCCGAATCACCATCTCCCATTCAGGAAAGCCAGCCACAGCGATGGATTCTCGATAAAAAATCCGGGTCTTATTATGACCCCATCTCCAGAACATACTGGAGATATGATCCTGTGCTAAAAAAGTTCTATTGTGAGGATAAAGGATGGTATCTGATAAGCAGATATTCTGATTCATCACCGGTGCAAATACTGAATCAATTTTATTATGATCCATATTCGGCCATGCTGATAGATATGGAAACCGGAGATTTCATTAATCCCAATACCATGGATGTCTCCCAACCGAATCCATCTCCTATCCCAACCAAAACACCAAAGATTTCACCTACTCCCACTATCATTCCGCCACAACCTGACCAATCTTCAGGAGGAGGGTCATCATCGTCAACCGATTCCTGCCTGGTCTCATGTTCCGACTGTCCGGAAGGATACTGCCATGACTGTAATCAGAACCAGATCTGTGATGAAAGGGAATCTCCTGCATCGGGTTCAGAAACGGGATCTCATTCAGGTATTGATACCGGCGGACAGAGTGAAAATCCACAGAACCCGGTTCTTCCTTCCCCCACGGTAACGTCTCAATCAGGAGGCGGGCAGAGTGAAAACCCTCAGGTTATTCCACAACCGACCCAGACCCCTGAACAAGAAGGAGGAATCAGTGAATCGGCACAGGGAATGATACTGGCCATGAAAGCAGCAGGAAATACCTGGACCAATGAGAATACTGATGCAGTGACCAATAACCCGAAATCTCCAACTCTGATTACTTTTAAATCAGACGTTCATATCATTTCACTATCCACCTATCACTGGAATAATGGTCAGGGAACACCTTTCGTGGGAACAATAGGGTTGAAGGATTCAGCAGGAAAAATATTCGGACCATGGCAGGCAACCGGAGAAAAGGGACAGGGAGGAGTACCGAATGCCAGATGGACAGCAGTACCGGATACTGACAGTTCAAACAGGTTTACCTTCAAACAAGGAACATACTCGATCCTGGATTCGGATCCGGAGACCTGGTCAGCCAATGCAAAATCAAATGATCAGGGATTTTGTACCATTGAATATTCGATAGCGATAAAAACAGATTCGCTGACAGATTACTCAAATGGATCGATTGCGAAACTGGATATCAATGGGATACAAAAAAGAGGGGGTATCTCATGAATTTCAGTTTTTCCTCCGGTTTCGTCCCAATCTATGTGTCAGAAAAAAACAGACCTAATCTGAAAATAATGGCCATATCATCGTATATCCAGAAGATCGGAGTCATCGTCCTCATCATTTCTCTGTTGTATCTGGTCTCTCCTGTTACCGGTACCGGGAGTGTCACCACTGCAGGTGATGAAATCCTGAAGACTGACCAACTAAGAGACCGAACCGGCGGAGATGGACACGGAATTCGGGTAGGAGTAATATCTAACGGAGTTCAACATCTCGCTGATGCCCAGAAGAGCGGCGATCTTCCAGACAAGATAACAATTTTAAAAAAGGGAAAGGCAGATGAGGGAACTGCGATGCTGGAAATCATTCACGATATCGCCCCAAATGCATCTTTGTATTATGCTGATGCCGGAGAGAATGACCTTAGTTTTTCAAACGCCATTGATAGTCTGGTATCTGCGGGTTGTACGATTATTGTTGAGGATGTAGGTCTTTTGGACATTCCTTACTTTGAAGATGGCAGAACTGCTGCACATATCAGTGAAATTCTAAAACAAAATCCGGATATCCTTTATATTTCATCAGCAGGCAACAATGCCGAACTGCATTATCAGGGAATGTTCACAGACGGAGGAGGGAATTTTCATTCGTTTAATGGTTCGACCGGTATCCCTGTGGATATCAAATCTGGAGGAGAAATAGGGGCTGTACTACAGTGGGATGATCCATTCGACCAAAGACAAAATGTATACAGCCTGTATCTTTATAATCGTGAGACCGGTGACGAAATAACCATAAGTGAACGGACTGAGGGTGGCGAAAAACGGGCGCTGGAACTGTTTCACACCCAGTATCTTGGGGAAAAACCACTGAAAGCAGAGATCAGAGTTAAAAAGGCTGACAATGCTGAACCAAAAGAAATTGAACTCATCATAAAACTGGATCCCAAACTGGTATCAATTCCTGAAGGATACGTGGTCTCTTCAGACTCAATCATCGGACAATCAGCGGTTGATAATGCAATCTCGGTAGCCGCAGTTCCTGCATCTCAGACGCAGACGATTGAGAAGTTCTCCTCACGGGGAGAGGTAACTATCGCTCACCCAACCGAACAGGAGCGAAAAAAACCTGATATCACCGGGGTAGATACCGTCGAGGTGAGTGGTGCAGGCGGATTTGCAACTCCGTTTTCAGGGACAAGTGCAGCAGCCCCCCATATCGCCGGACTATTAGCTCTTGAATGGAGTCTTTTCCCAGGAATTTCAGGAACAGAAATGAAAAATGCCCTATTTCAGACCGCTACCCGATTTGGAGAGGAGGAATGGAATCCGGTATACGGATATGGACTTCCTGATGCAATCAGGATGTACGAATATCTGCAGAATATCTCTGCTACCGGGAATGAGGCCAGGCCAATTACTCCGACACCAACGATAACAGTCCTCCCTCCTTCTACTGTACTTCCTGCAGAAGAAGAGGAGAATACTTCAATTATTATCCATGCAACAGAGATTACCAAGCCTGGAGAATACACGCTGGGATCTAATATTCTTTCTTCATCAGGTACAATCATCCGGATATCATCATCTGATGTCACGTTAGACGGATCCAACCATCAGATTGAAGGATTTGCGGTACAATTTGGATTGGATTCACCGCCTCTTCAGCGGGGAATCGTTATTGAATCACCCGATTCAGCCAGGCTGAAAAATATCACCATCAAAAACCTGGCGGTAATGGGTACCTATGTTGGAATATCAGCGGGAGATACAGATGAACTGGCGATCGAGTCCTGCAGACTTCCCTACAACACCATCGGAATGATAATTTCAGGGGTATCCAAAGCAAAGGTAACACAGAGTTCAATGAACGGAAATGCCCAGTGCGGCATGAGAATAGAGAGGGGAACAACAGATTCGGTAATCAGTTCCAATGAACTTAAAAAGAATCTTATCGGGATGATTCTGGATGGGGTATCTGAAAATCAGATCATACAGAATTCAATAATTCTGAACCATCAGGAAGGTATTCTTCTAAAAGGGGGCTCTTCTGGCAATACAGTTGGGAAAAATGCCTGTTCCAGAAATGGGAATGGGGGTATCGTCCTGAAAGCCTCATTGAAAAATGCTATCCTAAATAATACCTGCGAACAGAACACGCCGCCGGGTATTTATCTTGAAGAAAGTTCTGAAAACCAGATTTCAGATAATAATCTGACCGGAAATGTCAGGGGACTAAATATTTATTATTCAGATACGAACACCATCACAGGAAATTCTATTCAGAGGAATAAAGCCACAGGAATTATGTTTCAACCATCCGGACGCAATATAATCAGTCAGAACCTGATCGTGAATAATGCAGGAGAGGGTATCCTCATTACGAGCGGAGTTACCTCTGAAAAAGTGAATCTGATCACTGACAATTATCTGGAGAATAACAATAACATTCACGTCCAGGAAGGCAGCAAGCCAAATTATGCATGG
>NZ_JAJRBM010000422.1 GCF_028679455.1 Methanospirillum sp.
CATCGGCCGCCTGAAAGCAAAGCTTGCAAAGATGAAAGAGGATGCCGTCAACCGTGCGATGAAAGCCGGTGGTGGCGGCGAGGGGTACTCCGTCAAGAAGTCAGGAGATGCTACTGTTGTCCTCGTAGGATTCCCATCAACGGGTAAATCCACCCTCCTGAATAAACTCACCGGAGCAGAGAGTGAGACCGGAGCATATGCCTTTACCACCCTCACAGTAGTTCCCGGGGCATTGGAACACAAAGGAGCAAAAATACAACTCCTGGATATCCCTGGACTCATTGCCGGAGCGGCGATGGGAAAAGGGCGTGGGAAAGAGGTCATTGCGGTTGTAAGGACTGCAGATATGATCGTCATCCTCGTTGATGTCTTCAACGAAAAACACGTGGATGTTCTGATTCGTGAACTTTATGACGCTGGTATACGCATCAACGTCCCGAAACCGGATATCACCATCAAAAAGACATCACGTGGTGGTGTCAGACTTAACGCAGTCGGAGCACTTGATCTGGACATTGAAGAAGTCAGGTCTATCCTCACTGAAAATCGTATTGCAAGTGCAGATATTCTCATCCGTGGCAATGCAACTCAGGACGATCTTATTGATGCACTGATGGGGAGCCGGGTATATGTTCCTGCAATCGTGGTGGTGAACAAGATCGATCTGATCGATGAGGCTGAACGAAATAAAATAGAATCAGACCTCACTGAACGTTTCCAGATGAAGCCAGAGATGATATCAGCCGTTACCGGTTATCACATGGAAGAACTCAAAGATGCAATCTTTGACAGTCTTGGATTCATGCGGTTATATCTGAAACCTGTAGCAGGTCCTGCTGATATGGATGAGCCATTGATTATGCGGATCGGGGCCAAAGTAGAAGATGTCTGTCGAAAACTCCACCGGGAATTCTATGATAAATTCAGGTTTGCTAGAATCTGGGGGAATTCAGTACGGCACGAAGCCCAGAGGGTAGGGCTCGGTCACACCCTTGCTGATGAAGACATCCTTCAGATTGTTATTGAACGGTAAGCGAATCACGAATAACATCAAGTGGTGCATCGGTCTTGATAGAATATCCTGAATAATGTACCCGTGATGCAACATATCCCTCTTTTTCCAGTGCTTCCAGGACTCTGGTAATTGGTCCGGGCGATACCCGGAATGCTTTGGCAAGATGATGATAATCATATGAAAAGGAGATTGGCGGTTCATTCTGGCAGCAGGTTATCACCTTTTCCAACGCATCAGCCTGAGCAAGACCGATCCCGGGAAGACGGGCTGTCATGGTAGAAAGAAATTCGGTATCCTGAATAGATCCAGTCCAGAGAGGACCGATGGGACTGAGCAGTCTGCCACAGTCCGGACATACTAGGTGCTCCGGGAATTGTCCAGCCGTTTCACTCCGGTACGGGCATCCCGTACACTGGTAGATGTAACCTAACCTGGCGATGGTCCGGTCTGCTGCCTGGGTTCCCCGGGCCAGCCTGAGATGAAGTCTGACGAAATGCTCATGGGCAAAACAGAAGACGGGAAGAATTCCCCGGTCGTATCGTGCCGTCATCCGTGCCGCATACCCGAGTAGAATTCGCAGCCCCACCTCGGCATGATAATCGGTGTTCATGGGTCGGGCCATGTAACGTCTGATTCCTGCCTTGAGATGAGCACCACAGAGTGGAGCAGTATCAGTTGCCGTAATACCAATCATCCGGATCGAACTCCTGATTCCCGCATCAATAAACGGGGCCGGTGTTCCAAATGGATCAAGATCAACAAAATCGAACGGCTCTTCTGACATCAGAGCGTTGGCATCCCGGCAGGTAACCATAGCAGATAACCCAAGGTGATCACAGTTTTTCCGGATCAGGGCGGTTGCAGCGGGATCACGATCGTTGATGGTAACCTGGGTGCTTGTTTCATGACCCACCCGGCATCCTCTGATTCCGGATGCACCCATCGCATCAAGATAGGTCCGTGGTTCTGAACACGATGCAACCAGGACAGTTGCATCGCGATTCAGTGCCATTCGGGGATTGTAGAAGATGGGAGCACTGCCTGGTGGAAATGCTACCGTACTGTCATGCCTGGGTACCCACAGGGCTGTTGCCCCTTCTTCTATCAATTCCAGTTCCATTCGTTGAAAAAATGGCTGTTCGATAGACTTATACCTTCCCGTATGCCACGTAATAGGGCAGGACGTGTGGCCTAGTCAGGATATGGCGTCAGCCTCCTAAGCTGAATGTCGGGGGTTCAAATCCCTCCACGTCCGTACCTTTTTTGATTGGTATGAAACTTACTGCGTTCTTCCGCATCATCCGGCCGCTCAATGCAGTAATGGCAGGATTTGCATCAGTCCTGGCGTATGTCATCGCAACCGGGACCCTGATACCTGCAGTTCTGATCATCTTCCTTATTGTGCTTCTGATCACTGCAGCTGGTAATGTAATCAATGACTATCATGATGCGGCGATCGATGCAATCAATCGTCCTGACCGTCCCATTCCATCTGGTGAGATCAGCAGGAGCGCAGCACTCATCTATGCCGTCTTCCTCTTTGTTCTCGGGAATGCAATCGGAGTTGTATATGCTCCGCTTCCATTGATTATTATAGCATTGGTAAATTCAGTGATTCTCTGGGGGTACGCATCACATCTGAAGATGATGCCACTCCTTGGGAATCTTGCAGTCTCATATCTTGCAGCGAGTATTTTCCTCTTTGGAGGATCTCTTGAAGGATGGGAGGGGATTATGGCAAATCTCCCGGTTTCAGGGGCAACGTTCGGGGTCATTCTGGCACGTGAACTGATCAAGGATGCTGAAGATATGCCGGGAGATAAGGATCAGGGAGCACGGACTTTTCCGATTCTCTATGGTCTTCATCCAACTATTCTGATGGCGGGAGCTGCTACACTGATTGGGGTTGTAATCACGCTGTTGCTCTATTTCAGATGGGGCTCATGGTATCTTGCCGGTATAATCCCGGTAGATCTGATAATCCTGCTCGGAGCATTTCGTGCCTTCAGATGTAATACTCCTGAAGGAATTAAACTGGCAAAATGTTCAACCCTCATCAAGATCGGTATGTTTGCTTCGCTCCTGATTTTTTTGGCATCTGCAATCCTCTTCTGATTACTTTTTTAATATAGGCTCAAAAAAGTTAGAGTGCAAGATATTGTTGCAGTTCCGCAGGTACGGTTGCTGGATTAACGCCAAGGAGAGCAATATGGTAGACCTCTTCCCAGTTAACTGCAGTCTCCACGCATCCATCACGGGTGGTCACTATCCCCATAGAGATCAGGTTTAATTGCCCTGCCATCTCGGTCCCTTCTTTTATCTCGATCAGACAACCAATACCGATGATCCCTTTTGGTCGGTACCGTTTTACCATCCGTTTGATGAATGATGAGCCTGGCACGATGAAAAATTTGTACCCGATCTGCTCAAGCAACGGTTTGGCGCTCCCGATCTGACATAATCCACAGGATTTGCATTTTAGTCCTTCCTCATGTAAATGAGCCGGACAGGCTCCTGCACGGAGGCACTGAGGGACGAAAATAGATCGTTGTCCTACCGGGATTGCGGTGAAGGCCTTGCGGTTGAGGGTGTTCTGCAGGGTTACCATAATACGCAGGAACTCCTGATCCTCCACGCCGAAGAGTTTGAACAGCCCACGCATCATCCCTTCAAGAAAGATCAGACCTGCCCGCATAAATCTTGGAAAAAGAAGATTTCCAGTCCTGATTGCGTAAATGGTAAGAAACAGGAGGACAAATCCACAGACTAGACAACCCAGAACAAAGAGGACAGTGACCTGGCCTATGAGGTTGATAATATGAGGATACAAATCAAAAAAAGAGGTCATTGGTTCTGTTCCTGTTGTTCTTTTCTGATCTGTCCTATTCTGGTGAGTTCTTCAGGGAGCCTGAGTATTCCATATTCAGTGATGATTCCGGTGACCAGAGATAACGGGGTGGCATCAAATGCCGGATTGTATACCTTCACAGTATCAGGTATCGTTTTCGTGCCTCCAAAGCAGGCTACCTCTTCACGGGCCCGTTGTTCTACAATAATATCTGCTTCTTCTGCCTCCTCATCGAAGGTTGAGAGGGGAGCAGCAACATAAAACGGAAGATTATGTGCCTTTGCACATACTGCATGCATGTAGGTCCCGATTTTATTAAATACTGCATCGCATGTTATCCGGTCCGCTCCTACTATCACAAGATCGATCATCCCTTTACGCATGAGGGAGGCTGCCATCGAATCGGTGATGACCGTAACATCAATTCCGTCCCGGGAGAGTTCCCAGGCAGTTAGCCGGGCACCCTGCAAAAGCGGCCTGGTCTCACAGGCATATACCTGCACTTCATACCCTGCCTGTACAGCAGATCTGATCACCCCGAGTGCGGTCCCCCACTCCCGGCAGGCAAGTGCACCTGCGTTACAGTGCGTCAGAATGCGGCATTTTCGTGGGAGAATTTTCAGCCCGTGTTCACCGATTGCATGACAGGTACTGGTGTCTTCATCAGCTACCGCTTCTGCTTCACTGATGGCAACTGCGGTTGCAGCGGATGAATTCCGCTCATGGTTAACTCTCGTAAGAACGCGGTTGATTCCGTAAGAGAGGTTGACCGCAGTGGGCCGGGTCGATATGAGCAGTTCAGCTGCATGGGTCACATCTGCGATAAATGCATTCATTTCCGTGGAAGTACTGGTCAGGGCAGCAAGGGCAACTCCATATGCCCCGGCCACCCCAAGTGCCGGTGCTCCTCTGATATCCAGAGTTCTGATTGCCTGTGCCAGCCGGTTTACATCTGACGCATATTCAATCGTACACGCTGACGGAAGTTTCGTCTGTGCGATAAATCCAATTGCAGGGATATCTGGATGAAAGGTTACCGGTCTGAGTGGAGCATCAGATGGCTGCATGCTCCCCCTTCAGACACGTTATTACCGCCCGCATAGCTGCTGCTCCTCCTTCTGCAACGGTATCTGGAATATCCATCGGTTCACGGCAGGTTCCTGCGATAAAGATCCCCGGCCGTATTGTTGAAAGATGATTCACCTTTTGATCAACACTGTCAAAGAACCCGGTCTCATCACATGGTATTCCATACCGTTCAGCAATCGTGGCAGTATCTGCTGATGGCCGTAAACCGACTGAAAGAACCACGAGATCTGCATCGATCTTAACGATCTCCTGGCTTTCTGTATTTTCTACCTGCACCCTGACCTGCGATCCATTTTGATAGAGTTCACCCGGCCTTCCCCGGATAAATCTAACTCCGGTCTGGATGGCCCGGTTATAGAATTCCTCATACCCTTTCCCATATGATCTGATGTCCATATACAGGACTGACACCTCTGTATCTGGTGATTTTTCCTTGATCAAAAGGGCATTTTTGATAGCATACATACAGCAGACTGCAGAACACGATGAAGAACCTGCTGTACAGTCCCGGGATCCCACACACTGGATGAAGACGATATTTTTTGGTTTATCACCCGTAGAGAGACGTTTAAGCGCACCGCTGGTCGGGCCGCTCGCGTTGATCATACGCTCAAACTCAATGCTGGTGATCACATCCGGAATCTGGCGATAATGGTATGATGACTTCAGGGTGGCATCAAAGACCTCGTACCCGGTTGCGATGATAACCGCGGCTGCATGAATGACTGCCTCTTCCTCCCCATCTTCATTGTCCCTGAGAATTGCGTTCTTCCCGCATACATCATAGCAGAGGCCGCAGTTGATACAATGTTCAACGTCGCGGATCACAATATTGGGAACAACCTGTGGATGTGCCTTGTAAATAGCCTTGCGAACGCCGATCCCGGCATCGAACCGGTTGTATACTTCTACCGGACAGACGGTGACACAATCATCACAACCAGTACAATCTTCTTCTTTGATGTACCGGGGATGAACGATAACCTGTACCTGAAAATTTCCTAATTCTCCTTTGATTCCGGTAACTTCAGTACAGGTATGAAGGGTGATCTTTGGATGGCGGTATGCATCTACCATCTTTGGACTGAGAATGCACATGGAGCAGTCATTCGTGGGGAATGTTTTGTCAAGCATCGCCATGTGACCACCGATAGTTGGCTCCCGCTCGATCAGGTGGACATGAATATGATGGTTAGCGAGATCCAGTGCTGCGGTAATACCTGCGATACCACCACCAATAACGACTACCTCACTCACCGGCATGCTCCTGTGCGAGGGCTACATAGGATGATGCGTTCTTCAGGGTTGCAGCAACCTCTTCATCAGTCACCTGTCTGACAACTTTTCCTGGAACGCCGAGAACCAGCGATCGGGGTGGTATTTTCTTCCCTTCTGAAACCAGTGCTCCCGCTCCAATGATACTCTCTTCACCGATTTCTGCACCGTTGAGGATGATTGCTCCCATCCCGACGAGAACACTGTTTTGTATGGTACATCCATGGAGAATTGCCCCATGTCCGACTGATACGTCGGTACCGATAGTAACCGGATGACCTGAAGAAGTATGCACTACACAGTTATCCTGAATATTAGATCTGGCACCAATTGACACCTGGTCTTTATCAGCCCGGATTACTGCACCATACCATACCCCGATATCCGGACCTGCGGTTACCTTACCGATTACTGTGGCGTTTGGTGCAACAAAGGCAGCCTGTAAAATATTCTGGTGGATATTCATAATTTATTCGGATCTCTGATTCCTGTCAGTTATAACCTGTCAGATAATACGAAATCCGTTCACTCCGTGATATATATCGGTGAGTAAGAACATAAAATCAATCCGGCTGAACCGACAGCACCCTTAAAGTCCTGACTTTATTGACCAACCTGATGAGTTTTCAGTAGTCCTGATGAATATCGATAAACGTGAGGCAGCATAACCATGTTCAGACATGAAGGTGATGGTTGGGGGAACCTTTGACCCTCTGCATGATGGGCACCGGTTTCTGATCAGTCGTGCCTTTGATATTGCCGGTCCTGAAGGATCAGTAACCATCGGGCTTTCCAGTGATGCATTCGCAGATCGGAAGTCCCATCCGATTCATCCATATGATGAACGACAGGCAGCTCTGCTCTCGTTTTTAAACGAGAAAAATTTTCCCCGGATCTGGTTTATTGAAGAACTTCATGACCGGTA
>NZ_JAJRBM010000423.1 GCF_028679455.1 Methanospirillum sp.
AAATAATTTGACCAATTCAAAGGGTTTTTTCCTGGGAGGTTTATCTGATTGATAAATCTCAATCCAATTCTATTAATTGATATTTTTATTGAAGGACTAAACAATATTTCATTGATTGGGGTAATCTCACTTATTAAATTGTTAAATGATGTAAATTTTTTAAATATGATTGCACAGTATGATTTACCAAATTCTAATATTTTCTCTCTTTCATTTGATTGAAATGTATATATTGTGGCATCTGATAAAATTCCCCCGAGAGCTTGGGGTGTTAGTATTGATGATTTAAGGGTTTCGACAATTGGAAATTTAGAAATAATTATATTTCTTAACTCGATTGGCAATCCATTATCAAAATCGACTATAGGCGCAACGAAATCATATCGGATGATTACTTGATCTATGAAATTATTTTTATATGTATTGTTTGTCATGATTGAGTTTATGCATACAATGACTTATGTAATCTTTGATTTTATGAATAATAGGGGCTGGTCAAGCTCATCCACTAGAATAAATTAGTCCAGCCTAGATTCGACTCGGACTAGTCTCACCCACTACTCTTGTATCACTTGAAAGAGATTACCATAAATACAACAATCAATTTCCGTTTGGATCTGATATCCTTTGGTGCGATAAATAAAAAATCAAGGCCTTATCTCACCTCTTACTCTATATACAATTGATATTTCCCATTTCAACTCATATTACCGCTGCTGATTCTCCCGGAGCTTTACCCGTCTAAGATCCTTCCTAATCTCACCGCTCACCCCTCATCATCTCCCTCCTTCTCCTCTACTTCCGGACAGTCCTCAATCCTGACCTTGGATATCTGCTGCTTGAACAAACTACAGTACAACCTTCTACCGGACTTCCAATCTTTCCGGGTAAGATGCGGGCATTTTCTCTCCCTGCAATGGGTGGCATGAGCCCTTGGCCAGAGACTCATGAACTCACCCGTTCAGAGAGCAGACCAGAAGGGCAGGAGTTCAGATAACTCGAAACTGTCCCGGCTATCTGGCATATTCTCCGCCGCTTCCCCCGTCTCCGATTCTGGGTCGGACCGATCATCTCCCACACGAGATGAGGACACTGCCTGGCAGCACAACAATTGGTGGCCGGCCTCATCCAAATCTCCGGACACTAAAAAATCCGAAATTGTATCGTGACCAGAATATCTCTCCCCGGAAATCACCCGACTCCGGGAACGGTCCGTATGCTCCAAACCCTATCCACTTCCATGACCCCATGATCAGATAGGGGCCGATATACATCATGAACATCTATTTTCCCTGAATACCACGTTTTTCTGTAACTTGAACTTCTCTCACATAGCACTGGTCACACAATCCCAGATGCTGCTCTGCATCCCACCAAACAACCCGTGAGGTGTTACACACATGACATCTCCCCAGGTCAGTCCCGGTTTTAATCATCACTGTGGTGTCTATCGTTCCTGGAATCGTGGTGAACTGTTTTGATACCCGCCGTTTTGCTCGGTCATAACAATTCTTGCAGAGCATCCGGTTCGGCCTCGGTGGCTGTTGCAATCGCTCCCTGGTCATCCGTTCCTGATAGTACGTGTGACCCTTCCCACATACCGAGCAGGGTTTCCGGTTCGGCCACCCTTCAACTGATATGAACTCCTCGATCTTCACCTCTGCCAGTTTCATCGGTATATGTTCCTGAGTATCGGGCGGGAGAGCGGAAGATGGACCGGTTTTGGCGGGGACTTCCTCTCTGACATTCGCCCCCCGTTTCGGTGAATCAGAATGAACTGCTGTTGGTTCACCGGTGTGAGCGGAAGAATGGAGATCATGACCAGCGTCAGATGATCGATAAGCTGATGAATCGGCGAGCTCTGATCTTTCACCTGTTTCCGCTCTCTTATTTTTATCTAAGTAATTCTTTCCTTCTTTCTGATTCTCTGGTGTATTCTCATCCCGAATTTGGGCGGAAGCCCCCGCTCTCTTGCCGCATCTTTGATCTTCTTCCGCTCTTCCGCCCGGATTATCACCGCTATCCGGAGACCTATCTGGACCGAAATCATCACCATCTACCCAGACCGAGCACCCTTGAGCCCAGGATTCGTATAGGTAGATATCCCAGGTGAAGACCTTCGCTCGTCGCTGGGTATTTACTCCGTCATCACCGGTGCTGACGGTCCGGTCAAGAAATGAGATCGCCGGACACTTCTCCAGAAGACCGGTGTAACTCTGACCCCGTGACTGATACCCGTGGAAGAGTTTGTTGATGGTGCTGTTCGTCCACCCGGTTGCTTTCTGCAGCTGAGTGATCGTCATCTCCTGCAGGTTCAGAGATTTGATCGATTCAATCAGTTCAGCCTCTTTTCGGGTGAGTTTGGTAATCTGTCCTCCGGTCTCACCGTTCAAGGCCTGGAAGAGTCTCGCTGCCTCGGTGAAGTCTTCCCGGGTCGCCACGATATACCGCATCCCATCCACTTCGCCCGACTCCCGCTGATATTGCCGAAGTGCTGCCTGGGTCTTGATCAGGTCCAGAAGCATGTCCGGGTTTCTGCGGTTGGTCGCATTCTGAAACCTGATGCGTGAAGCATACGGGATGACAACCCACACCGGCTGAAGCTGCAGCCACATCTCCTGAGCGATCAGAATCTCCTGTCTGGTCTTCGGCTTGGTGTCCGGTATCTTCTCGGCCTCGGCAAGTGACCGGGTGAGGACTTTCTGATCCTGCTCCTCACTGTCATCGATCCAGCAGGTGAGCATCCGGTTGAAGACCTGATCATCTCCGGCTCCTTCGACCTTGGCAACCCACCAGATGCACCGCTCCGGAATGATGCAGACCTGACCGGTTCGGTCCTTGGAAACGGTGTGGTACATGAAATCTTTCTGAAAACTGGTGGTGACCCCTTTGAGTATTTCTTGCATTTGGTCAGACAGGAAGACATCATCCAGGGCGATCACCGTTCCCGGCTTCATGTTGTCAATGTAAAAGAGAGCCTTGTCACTCATCCGGCCATCAATCCGGTAAGCGGGCGGGATGAACTGCAGCATCGTGTCGATGGTGTGACTCTTCCCTTTTCCTGACTCACCGGTGATCGAGACATGCAGACCTTTTGAGTTGATGACCGACCGGGAGGCGAGTGACATCGCCATACACTCGGCAACCACCCGGTCACCTTCATGCTCCTGGTTGAAGGTGTCAAGGATGAACGTGAGCGGATCACCATCCCGGAGAATGGCTCCGGCCTCTTCAGCGATCTCCGGGACCGGGGATGACTTCGCGTCCTCAAGAATCTGCTTCTTCTGTTCTCGTTTCGAAACGCGTTTTCCATCACCGGATGAGGTCTTTCTCGTCCGGGATGCGGACTTCCCTTCATACCGTTCACGTAGTTCGCTCCATCGCTGAGTACCTCCCCCGCAGGAGTTGTGATGGCAACCCGCGAAGATCGCACCACTTTGAAACTGAATGGCATACGCCCCGTCCTTGTGGTCACCGGAGAACGGACACTCATCCAAAACAAAAAGCGCCCCACCCTGATAGGGCCGCTCTTCGTATCCAATTCCATGAGTGGATAACCACTGCGGCAGGTCAATTGCCTGCCCGGTCTTTGTTCGCTTCGGCGGTTCGATCTCTTTGGGAAAGAGTCCGGCCAGATGCTGCAGCATCTCTTCGGAGACGATCACGATCTCCTCCGGAGCAGCGATCAGACCTGACTTCCGGTGAGGGCGGTCCGGTGTGTTATCTCCTTTCCGTGAGATAGTCCCGTATAATTTCCAGATACGAGCCGCGTTGAAGTTGGCAGTATCGACATGGCAACGGTCATCAGAAAAGAGAGTGCTCAGAGACTCAAGGCATCCCTTCACCAGGTCCCTGGCAGCCGGGTCATTGGGGAGTTCAATCCGGTAGAGCAGATGAGCCCCGTTCCCACTGTCCCCTATCACCGGATCAGGCCATCCCATCTCAGTAAGGTAGGCAGCGATCTTCTCAGCCTTTGCGAGAGCTGCGGTATGTTCCTCCTCAGAGGATGATACCCCGGATGGTCGCACCGGGTCGATGTCGATTGGGAGCCAGTCCCGGTGAATGATATCCGAGTCTGCGGTACTGGCATCCTTCTTCCCGAGTTTCGCCTTGATTCGGTTGGCACGCCGTGCCAGGAGAACCGGGTTGATCCGGTTCAGGGTGACATAAATTCCCTGGATGGCAGTGTCCTTGTTGAGGAGGGCTGCCTTCTCAGCAAGCTGAACCGGATCATCGAAGTATCCGGAGGCGGTGTTGTACTCCCCAATCGCCCTGACTTCAACGACCTGACCTGGCTGAAAGAGCACCGTTACCGCCGAGAGAATGTCATTAGACATGCGGCCTCTCCAGGGGTATCGGCATCGCTCCGTACGGAGAGATTGCGTACCGTGTCCAATCTTTCCGGGTTCTCAGCCAGAGCTGTAGATCACCGGGGAGATTCCCTGTCCGTGCCAGATGGATGAGGCTCCTGATATGCTCCTGATAGGCTTCGTGCCCCTGAAAACTCCGGGACAGTCTGACCTGAATACAGAGAATATCGGCTCTATTCTTCCATGCGATAAGATTGATCGGGCTGCCTGGACTGAGCACCCTGACGGAGTCATACCCAAGGATATGGAGCATACTCCGAACGTGTTGCTCTGCGGCACGCCCGGAGTAGTTACTTTCCAGCTGCATGATCTCCCCGCGTGACAGAGCCGGCATGATCGCAATAATCGCGAGTACATGACGCTCCTTGATTTGCACATTTAATTTTTCCCCGGTGTCTGTCGAATGTAATTGATACATTCCGGCATCTTTCCGGATGTTTCATGATGTGCTCCGCAGGTGTGATCGATAGTCAAAAAAACTTATGAGCTTCGAAAGCCCATACTCACGTCTCCCCATCCATAACGCGGCGCCAACTGTATTATCGGTGGGGGATACTATCTTTCCTGGCACGGTTCTCCTCCGATGATCTGGAGCAGCCCCTCTTGTGCAAAGAATTCACCAATGCCCTTGAACCCTGTTCTGAGCTCATATGCATCGATCAATTCTTTTTCGATGGCCGTTACTACATTCAAAAGACTCACCACATAATGACGAACCGGGAAACCCTTTATGACCCGATCACGACCTACAGGGGTTGATCATCTTCTCTCTTAAACAATCCGGTCTAATATTAAAAATAGTAGTATTAATCTTAAATATGGGAGGCCATTGCAGTGTTATTCCCTGCAATGAACTCAAGATATTTTCGAAGTGTATCTGAATGTGCGAGGAAAAATTCCTGAACTTCTTTATCGGTGGAAAGTAAATCCCCGGTTAAGGCTTGTCCACAAATATGACAATGTTTTGAGATTGCGCTATTCGGCTCATGGCAATGGGAGCAGATTCTTGGTTCCATCTGATCACCAATGTTCTGAGCTGCTGCCGGTTCTATTCCATAGAGTTTGAAGAGTTCTTTATCGATGTCTCCGCCGGTCAGGTGGGCATAGGTGGCGAACTCCTTTGTTTTGAGTGAACCCCACATCATGAGTTTGATCACCGATTCATTCACTCCTGCCTGAGCCAGGTGCGTGATTCGTGAATGTCTGAAGATATGTGGCGTGAATATCCGGTTGATTCCGCTCCGCTCCGATATTCGTCTGATTTGTTTTGCCAGAGCTGGGTAGGTCATTGGTTGCCCGAATTTATTGAGAAAGACAAAATTCTCTCCGGAGGGTTCGCCCGGGTAATCACTTTTCCATTTGATGAGGTGCTCTTTGGAGAAGACGAGTCTGATATACCGGGTTTTATGGGTCTTGAAGGTGACAGTGACCGCAACACCGGTCCCGTCAAATTTGAGATCACGCCATTGCATGTTGCCGATCTCTCCGATTCGAAAGCCTCCCTCGTATGTCATGGAGATGAGTGCCCGGTCCCGGGGATTCGAGCAGGTGGCTATGAGGGCTTTGATCTCATCCGGTGAGAGGAGGTCTTCTGCTGATTTTACCGTCTCTCGTGCAGGCGTTCGTATTGCGGATAGTTTCTTTTCCGGGATAGAGGATAGGTTCTCATCAATGAGCCAGCGATAAAAGGTCTTGATGATGGTGACAAGATCGTGTTTCGTCTGGGAGGAGAATGGTGTTCCTTTCAGAGTGGTCCCGTTCTTCATGGCTTCGATGCCCCGGTATAATGCGAGAAGATCATTATCCAGGAATGGTCCGATGAAGCGACGCCATGTTACCAGGTTGAAGACAATCTTCTGAGCCCGCTTGATCCCAATGTCCTTGGTGACCTTGCGCTCGGAAACAAATCGGGAGATGATATCAGCATCTTCGGATGTTATACGTCCATCTAAAATAGCTTTTGATAGAGAGCGAGTATCATAGTCGCATTTGATGCAGTTGAAGATACTGCCTCGCTCTTGTATGGTTTGGGACACCATACGTTCCTGTCGGAAGTCTATACGTAAAGGGTTTTGTGGTGAGGATTGGACATAATGTCCATATGCCCCAGCCCGGATTTGAACCGGGGACAACCAGATCTTCAGTCTGGCGCTCTCCCAGTCTGAGCTACTGAGGCGCGACTATACAGATAGGGTTACTGGACTAATAAATATTCTGTTTTTCCTCTGAAGATCAATCCTGAATCGCTCGTATTATCTGGTTCAGAAACCAGAAATTATGGTAATGTTCTTCAGAAAGCGGAAGAATGGGCCTGATGTCGCATCGATATCTGCAGATATTGCCCTTCGGACCGCTCATATTGTTCATCTTACCCATAATGACTTTGATGCTGTTGGTGCCGATGCTGTACATCGGATCAGGTTCAGGAAAGAGGGTGTCCACACGCTCTGGAGTTCGGTAGGAAAATTCCCCCTGTATCTGGATATTATCTCTCAAATTGCAGGTAACGGGGATACTTTGAGTATCAGCGATCTCTCCTACCGAAGGGGGGTTGAGCAGCACCTGCGCAAGATTAAACAGCGGGGTTGGCGGATCGAATGGCGTGATCATCACCGGTGGAATGAGGATGAAATCGGGTTGATACGCAAGATCGTGGATCATCTGCATATTGATACCGGGCGGTGTGCCTGTGGAATCTGTACCGCTGATCTAGCACCTGATGATGTGATCGCTGAAGAGATTGCGCTGGTGGTTTGTGATTACGATCTCTGGAAACACAAAGATCCCAGATCCGGCGTCCTCGGGCTAGTACTCCAACGGGACAAGAATCGCGAGCATGTTCGTGATATGCTGATGATGGGTGTATTTGATGACGGGCAGATCAGGAGTGAATATCAGGAGATCATGCGGGAGATGCAACGGGTGATGGACCGGACCCGTCGATCTGCCAGTGTCCTTGGTACCAAGTATCGGATAGCAGTTAGCCCGATGTACGGGTATCCGAGTGAGACTGCTGCGTATATTCGCAAAGAACTAAAAACCGACATTGAAGTTCTGGTATCAGATTCAGGAAAATTCTCAATCAGGTCAGTTACTCCTATCAGTCATCTCATCGCCCGGGAGTTCGGAGGCGGAGGTCATCCTCATGCCGCCGGGGGATTTTTCCGGTTTTCATTCTGGGATAAGGTCCAATTGAAAATTTTCAAAAAGAACAGATACTTTCAGAAGATATCTGTGGTTGCAGAGTCACAATAATCAGCCCTGAGAAATTGTTGTTGTGGCAGCTCCAGCAACATCTTTCCAGTACTGATCTTCAGAACCGCACGCGTATCCTCCGAGAGTGATCTGTTCAGGATCCAGGTGTTCCAGTGCTTTTTTGTAACCCTTTTCATCTGGATCTATAAGAAAGAGGGTTCTGATGTCGTACTGATCCATAAGTTCATCGAGCAGTCCGGTCCGGTTACTGGTAAGTGCGATCCTGCTCTGAAATTCGAGAATTCTCGACTGAACATCGATATTTCCATCAGGAACTACAAACGTTGTCTTTTGTGAGGCAATCCGCTCTTCATCAATCGGGCAGACATCCAGAACATGGAGGAGATGACCGGATATGAAATTATCCCGCATGGTTCTGAGTATCTCAGTATATGCATCGGAGTAATCTGCGTATTGTTCTTCATCTTCGGGATCGGGAGATCCTGGAATTAGCCCGGGACCTGGCAGTATTGATCTGACAGGACCTGCAGTCAGAGTCATCATCCTGGCATCAGTAGCAAATGATTGCAGATTGGTCTGATATCCGTCAGATGAACAGATTATGGCATCCTGAAACCGCGACTGCATGAAACGCCCTCCTGCACCGGGGGAAGTAATCCCTGCTTCAAGTTGTAGTTCGAGAGAGCGTGCCAGATAAAAGGAGATAAGATCAGCTTCCTGATCCCGCATGGTTCTGATAAATGGGATGAGTTCATCTATATCCGGTTGATCGGGCTCTGATCCGAGAGATATCGTATTAAACCGGATTTTTTTCCTCATTCTGATGATCTTATTTATAATAGCAATCCCAAAAATGTAGTGATGAACAGCCGGCCTCTGTTAGTTACCTGTGGACTGCCCTATACCAACGGTCCTTGTCATCTCGGCCATCTCCGGACGTATGTTCCCGCTGATTTTTACGTCCGGTTTATGCGGAGAAAAGGAGAGCAGGCGGTTTTTGTCTGTGGTTCTGATAATCACGGAACTCCCATAGTAGTCAGTGCTGAAGCAGAAGGGGTAACACCGCGGAAGATCTCTGAACGATATCATTCCCACTTTGCAGAGACCTTCAAACGCATGAACATTGCCTTTGATCATTTTGGTATGACTGATGATCCGGCTACCCATGCCCGTACCACTCATATCGTTAGCAGGCTGATTGATGCAGGATATGTCTATCCGAAGATCATTCAGCAGGCATATTGCCCTAACTGCAAAAAATTCCTCCCTGATCGATACCTCGAAGGGATCTGCCCTCATTGCAGCAAACCGGCTCGCGGTGATGAATGTGATCAAGGATGCGGAAAGCATCTGGAACCCGGTGAACTTCTGAAACCAACCTGTAAGATCTGCGGATCGGCTGCTGAGTTCAGAGAACAGGAGCACTATTTCTTCAGGTTGTCAGCGTTTCAGGATTACCTTAAAGATTTTCTTAAGGATCTGAAGGGAACAGACAACGCCATCAACTATGCACTAGGCTGGGTCAATGATGACCTTCGTGACTGGTGTATCACCAGGACTCTGGAATGGGGGGTGAAATTTCCAGGTCACGATGATCTGGTCGTCTATGTCTGGGTTGATGCACCGATCGGATACATCGGGTTTACCGAGGAATGGGCCCAGGATGCCGGGGCTGACTGGAAAGATTACTGGTGTGACGATAAAGCCAGAATTACTCATTTCATCGGCCAGGATATCACGTATCATCACTGTGTCTTCTGGCCGGCGATGTTGAAAGGGGCCGGATATGGAAGACCTTATGCGGTTGTTGCTTCAGGGATGGTCAAGATTGATGATCATAAGTTTTCAAAGTCCCGGGGGTATGTGGTATGGACAAATGATGATTATCTGGATCAGGGTCTCCCCAGTGATTATCTCCGGTACTATATCCTGACCTATACCAGTCATACCAAAGAGATGAACTTCTCCTGGAAATTATTCCTTGAGCGGGTTAACAGTGAAGTCGTCAACACCCTTGGCAACTTTGTGTATCGTTCAGTTCATCTCTCCCACAAGCAGTTCGGTGGTGTGCCTGATGTACCGGTAGACCAGGTTATCAAAGAGAGAATTACTGAGACTATCAGAACAGTATCAGACCTTGTTGAATCATATGACTTCAAAGGAGCAATTGATGCTATCCTTGCTCTTGCTGCCTATGGGAATACCTATGTGCAGACTCAGGAGCCTTGGAAACTTGCAAAGACAGATATTCCTGCTATGGCTCTGGTAATGCGTAATTCTCTCCAGATTGCGAAGGCTTTAGCATTGTTTATTGAACCGGTTATGCCTGAAAGGGCTGGAAAACTCTGGGAGCAACTGGGTATGACCACTGATATTTCGCAGGCAGGTTTAAACGAAGCATTGACAGACCTTACGCCGGGTTCACTTCCCCAGCCTTCAATACTGTTTGAAAAACTTGATGAGAAACAGATCAATGCCCTTGATGTCTCATTCAGGCAACGCATTGATGCCCTTACCGCTATACCACAGTCTGATAACATGATAAGTATCGAAGATTTCAGTAAGATGGAATTGAAAACCGGCAGAGTATTGTCGGCTGAATCAGTGCCGAAATCAACAAAACTTCTGAAACTACAGGTTGGGTTTGGAACTGAAACCCGGCAGATAGTCAGTGGAATCGCACAATTTTATGCCCCGGAAGACCTGGTTGGGAAAGATGTAGTAGTAATCATGAACCTCAAACCAGCGAAGATATTTGGAATCGAGAGTAATGGGATGATCCTCGCTGCCGGGGACGAAGCCTCTCTGCTCGTACCCTTAAAACCGGTTGAACCAGGTACAAAAATCAGATAATCATAAATTCAGAGCATTGAGGCTCTGCTTCATCTTTTCTTTAATCACCGGATCGCTCTCTTGTTGGATCGCTGATGAAACTCCTGATATTCCCTGCGGATCGCCGATAGCCAGAAGACCTGTTGCCGCGATCCCCCGGGTATAAGGATGTTCATCGGTGAGGAGACGGATCAACGTTGGTACTGCCTGCTGACTTTTGATAGCACCAAGGGATTTTGCAGCCATGTATCGCACATGGTCTTTTTCGTCATCACATGCGGATAACAGATTCATTACTGCGGCTTCAGCGTGCAATAATCCGAGTGTTTCTGCAGCCCGATATCTTACCCTCCAGTCAGCATCGTTCAGGAGTGGAAGAAGAGAAGGGATAGCATCACTCCCAAAGTGAACAATATTCTTACAACATGAAGCCCGGTACTGTTTATCCGGGTGATAAAAACCTTTGATCAGATCAGCTACCTGATTGGATGTATTCACGTTCATAAAAAAAAGAGGTTAGTAGGTAGAGGTGTATCCAACCGTCTGCGCCAGGTCGAACAGCCCGTCTACTGTTGTTATCTGATCATCACTGATCGAGGTAGTGGTATTACCTAGAGGAGTCGAAGTTGCCGGATTCTTGTCATAGGTATCAAAGTGTGTGTACTGATACACCGATGCTGTACCGGTTGCCAGCTTATCTTTGGTATCAGAATCCACACCTTGTGCATCAAATGCATATCGCAGATTGACTGGAGTTTTATCGTTGGAAGAGATCATTCGTCCACCCATCTGAGTGACTGCAGCGACTTCCTTTACGTTCATAAGACTGCCCGCCTGAACGTATCCACCGAATCCTCCTGCTCCATTAGATCCTGATGCAAATACACACTGCACCTCAGTGTTGTTGTTGGTACCTCTACCCCACTGACTGATCGTGCCCCGCTCATCATACCACATCGAACCACCCTGACTCTCATCGGCAAGGTAATTCATGGTATGCCTGACCCCGAGATTATCAGATCCAGCAGAAGCATTGGATCCATCCATGCTGAAATCCTTGGTGTATCTCGTGGTCCCCCGTGCAGCTAATGTATCCTCCGCATAGGTGGTATCAGTCCGCACTTCATCACCTACCAGTTGTGTATTGTGTACACTCCCTTCAGGTGCATTTGTCTGGCGCCACTCCATGTCATGATCGACCATGAGACTGCCGATACAGGTGGCATCAATCGTAGATGTGATGCCTGTTTTATCATAGAGTGCCGATGTTGGCCGTATCGCTGCTGCAAACCCCGGCAGGAGAAGCAGGCCAATCATGAGCAGGGCGCAAAGTCTACCCAAATCTCTGTTATTCATTCTTATCAACCCCATCAGATGTCTGACCATCTAACCCCAGATTATGACTGGTCAGGAACATTTTGTCTGTCATCGATATATACCTTCCTTATTATATCTTGGAAAATAACGAAGAATTAAAAGAATTATTGGAAAATAATATAATATAAACGAGATTAAAAAGGAGTGATGAATTAGGGTTCAGGTTACGCGAGGTAATCTGAAGGTTTAGGCATCTCTTCTTTGAGACCCTTGCGCTTGCGGATCTCAAGAACTACTTCCTTAACCATGCCTGCAGGAATGAGCTCAAATCCAGCAAATTCCTGGTTCCACATGGCACGTCCTTCGGTTGCTGACCTGACATCCCCGGCGAATCCGAAGAGTTCGGCGACCGGTGCTTTTCCAACGACGGTTATGGTGTCTCCCTCACTGGTCATATCAAAGACCTGCCCCCGGCGGCTCTGGATCTGAGCAGTTGCTCCGCCCATGTAATCCTGAGGAACCGTGATATAGAGTTTCTGAATCGGTTCAAGGAGTGAGTCGCCACCAAGTAACAGTCCTGCCTTGATTGCACTGCGGACTGCCGGAATGACCTGTGCAGGGCCACGGTGAATAGCATCTTCGTGGAGCTTCACATCAATAAGTTTCATCAGAAGGTTCTGGACCGGTTCATCTGCAAGTGGACCACCGTCAAGTGCCTCGTGAATACCTTCAATGATGAGTTCCATGGTTTCATTGAGGTACTGGATACCTTTGGTCATATCCAGAAGCATGTTGGTGCCGTAGATATCCTTGACATTCTTGGCCTCATCCTTCTCGAACCCTGCCTTGACCATAGCGTCACGGCGCTCGAGTTGTTCCTGGTTCATCGAGATCTCGTGGCTCTTGATCAACTCAACGACGTGGTCAGGCATTGGTTCAAGGATGAAGTAGAACCTGTTGTGTCGGTTCGGTGATTTCCCTTCGACCGGACTCTCAAGTTTCTCGACGATAGTTTCCCGGTACACCACGATCGGCTCTGAAGTGACGATCTCCACATTTTTGTCACGCTTGATACGGCCGGTGACAATCTCGAGGTGGAGCTCTCCCATTCCTGCGATCAGGTGTTCGCCGGTCTCTTCATTGATGTTGACACGAAGGGTTGGATCTTCCTTGGCTACCTGTCTGAGCACTTCAACCAGTTTTGGGAGATCCTTCATGTTCTTTGCTTCAACTGCAACGGTAACGACCGGTTCACTGTAGTGTTCGAGTGACTCGAACGGGGTCATATCCATCAGGCTGGATACGGTAGACCCGACGACTGCATCCTTCAGACCGGTGACTGCTGCAATATTTCCTGCAAAGAGTTCTGGTACTTCAACACGAGTCGGTCCCATGAAGATACCAACCTGCTGAAGACGGTTGACCTTCTTGGCAGTTTGCATAACATAGACTTCGTCTCCTCGTTTGAGTTTACCACCGAACAGACGTCCGGTTGCAACTTCTCCGGCATGGGGATCAAAGGAGATATCAGTGACCATCATGCAACTCGGTGCATTGGGGTCACAGTTGTACATTCCCTTGCCTTCCGGAGAGTTGATATCCCCGTGCCAGATAACACCGACACGGCGCTTTTGAGCTACAAGCGGATCTGGCAGGAATGTTACGACCATATCAAGGATACAATCACAGAGGGGACTCTTTTTAGCAAGAGCCTTCATCTCCCCTGCTTTGCAGTGCTCGTACACATCCTTGAATGAGACTCCGCTTTTCTTCATGAATGGCGCAGATACTGCCCAGTTATAGAGAGCAGATCCGAATGCGACGGTTCCCTGTGCAGCATCGAGTTTCCACCCGGCGTTGTACATCTCCTCGTTCATGCCTTTGATCAGCTTGTTGACCTTGTCGATTACCTTGCCAAGCCGGATCTGCATCTCCATCTCATCAACCTGCAGTTCGTTGATAAGACGGTCGACTTTGTTAATGAACAGAACAGGTTTTACCCGTTCTTTCAGAGCCTGACGAAGAACAGTCTCGGTCTGAGGCATGGTTCCTTCTACTGCGTCCACCAGAACGACTGCACCGTCAACCGCCCGCATGGCACGGGTAACATCACCACCAAAGTCCACGTGACCGGGGGTATCGATCATGTTGATGAGGTACTCTTTCCCTTCGTACTCGTGGACCATGGAGACGTTCGATGCATCGATGGTGATACCACGTGCCTGTTCTTCTGCATCAGAGTCCATCCAACAGGCTTTCCCTGCGAGTTCTTCACTGATGATTCCTGCTCCGGCCAGGAGATTATCAGACATGGTTGTCTTCCCGTGATCAATGTGGGCGACGATACCGATGTTTCTGATATGCTCCGGCTGGTTCATGAGCTGCGTGACGCGCTCAACCGTTTTCTTCCCTCGGCTCATATTACACCTGAAATTCTCTGAAAAAAGTATTGAGAGATCTGTTTCTAACGTGCTGACTTGGCAACACGTTCACGTTCTTCCCGCTTGCCAACTGAATAGCACTTCGGATCGCCATTTGCTGCAGCGATTAGTTCCTCGGCAAGGGCTGATGCAACCGGTTTTTTCTTCTTGTGGGATGCGGAATATACTCCGGCTCCGATCAGTCCTACCGCGGTGTTGACACGACGCATGGGTGCGGTGTCAACAGACTTTGGAACATTAATTCCTCCGTATTTGAGCCTGACCGACTCTTCACGGGGACCGGCATTTGCGACCGCTTCAACAAGAACTTCGACCGGATTCTTCTTGGTCTTCTTGTTGATGATCTCAAAGGCATCCTTAACGATGCGGATTGCGAGGGTTTTCTTTCCAGTGTTGACTTCAGTCCTCATCAACTGGTTGATCAGCCGCTCGACGATCAGCATGTTTGCCTTGTTGAACTCCTGCCTGGTGAGTCTTCCACATGAATGTGGAACCATCATGGAGGTAAGGTTCACGTACCGTGCAATACCCGGGTCCTTGATATTGACCTCAGTCACGTCCCACTTGTTAAAAAGGAGGCGTGCCGGGGCCGACGCTGTTTCTTCACTCATCACGTTCACCTGCGTGGCTTCTCCTTCCTGCCTATGACAAGTTCATGAAGACAGACATTGTTCACCTTGGTGACCACGTATCTGACTCCCGGGATATCTCCCATTGAACGGCCCAGACGGCCACCGATGCCTTCAATCTCGACTTCGTCGTGCTCGTCGATGAAGTTGATTGCACCGTCACCAACTGCAAATGCAGAGACCTGACGACCGTTCTTAATCAACTGCACACGGACACACTTCCGGATTGCAGAGTTCGGCTGCTTGGCTTCAACACCAATCTTTTCAAGAACAATGCCGCGTCCCTGGGGCGCGCCCTCAAGAGGGTCTGATTTTAACTTCAGTCCGCCTGCAGTTCGGGCGAAATGCGGGTCGTGCCAGCGGAACCTATGCCAGTCGCGCTTTAACTTTCGTGCTGCGAATTTTCCCTGTCCCATTACATCACTCTGTAAAAATTTCGACGGAAACACCGGGTATCGGTGAGGTTTTGTCCAAATGCACGACAGATGCGTATTACCGTGCTATGTTTGAAACCTGTCTGTATACGTTACCCCTTATGCAATATAATAGTTGTATTCCCGTCTAACATAATGATATGCAGATCAGGCTCTACAAAGAAGTCTCCTTCGATGCCAGTCATCGACTCCTCCATTATCGGGGTAAATGTCATAACCTGCACGGACACCGGTGGAAGGTTGAGATCTGGATTATAGGTAAGACTGATGATCAGACAAATATTCTGGTCGATTATAATGAGATCAAACAAGCAGTCTACCGGTATGATCACCAGATCATTCTTAATCAGGATGATCCGATGGTTCCCAGAATCGAAGAATTTCATCCGGTAATTACGACTCCCGGAGATCCCACCAGTGAACTCCTGGCAGAACTGATACGTGACTCCATCGAGTCGGCATATGCCCCGAGTGGCCGGAATATCCTGGTTGAAACCATCAGGGTCTGGGAGTCTCCTTCCTGCTACGCAGAGTTAACTCATGAAGATCGCTGAAATATTTGCCAGTATTCAGGGTGAAGGGAGTTTCTCCGGATATCCTACCCTCTTCATCCGGTTTGCCGGGTGTAATCTCCGATGTCGGTACTGCGACACGCCTGCCGCGCAGGATGAGGGTGGAACCGTGATGGATGTTACTTCAATAGCAGAGGAAGTAAACAGATCCGGTCTCTCTCATGTCTGTATCACCGGGGGAGAACCACTCCTTCAGCAGCAGGATCTCCTTGCGCTTCTGGCAAGGCTTCATGACTCCGGTCATGAGATAAGCATAGAGACCAATGGGACGATTGATTTTCGTCCAAGCCAGCAATACGCAACAATCTGCATGGATGTCAAGTGTCCTTCGTCCGGGGAAACCAGCGATCTTGACCTTCTTACCCACATCAGGAAGGAAGATTCGGTCAAATACGTGATTGGTACAGAAGGGGATCTCAGATATGCTCTTGAGACTCTGAAGCATAATCCGGTGAGAGGAACGATCTTCTGGTCCCCGGTTTTTGGGTCCGATCCAACATACATAGTATCGTTCATTCTGGATCAGAAATTGCCGGTCAGGTTCCAGTTGCAACTTCACAAAGTAATCGGAGTACAATAATTGAAAGCGGTATGTCTTCTTTCGGGTGGTATGGACTCCTCCACACTTGCGTATCTGGCAAAATCAGAGGGATATGAGATCTATGCACTTCACTTCACCTATGGACAGCGGACTGAAGAGAAGGAACGAGAATGTGCAAAGCGGATTGCCCGGCATCTGAACGCAGTGGAATTCCTTGATGTCAGTCTTACATACCTGATCCAGGTAGGGGCATCAAGCCTTACTGATCCCTCAATTCCAGTGAAATCGCATGCAGAGGCAGGGAATGGAATTCCTCAAACCTATGTTCCGTTCAGGAATGCGAACCTTCTTGCAGTAGCGACCAGTTTTGCCGAGTCACGAGGCGCTGAGGCGATATATATCGGCGTTCAGGCATCGGATTACTCGGGTTATCCTGACTGCCGGCCTGAATTTATCGATGCTTTCCAGCAGGTGATAGCCCTGGGAACCCGGCCGGATACGAACATCTCCCTGAAGACCCCGTTTGTCCACCTTAACAAAACAGAGATTCTGAAGATCGGAATGGATCTAAAAGTACCGTATGAAGATACCTGGTCCTGTTACCTGGATGGGGAAGCGGCCTGTGGGATCTGCGGGTCATGCCACTTCAGAAAAGAGGCGTTTCAAGCGATTGGGATCGATGATCCAATCCCATACCGGTGAGTTATGGAGATCTACAAAGGAAGACGACTCACCATTGAGAAGTCACTCTTCTTACTTCCCAACGGGTACCAGCGTGAGGCAGTCGTAGTCAGACCGAGCGGAGCGGTGGTGATACTCCCCATTGAAGGACAGCACTGTTATCTGATTCGACAGTGGCGTTTTGTGATCAATCAGTATATTCTTGAGGCTCCGGCAGGGACCATGGAAGCAGGGGAAGACCCACTTGAAACTGCCCACCGGGAGTTGATTGAGGAAGCCGGGTTTGCAGCTGGAGAACTCATCCCCCGTGGATTTATCTATACCACTCCCGGTTTTACTGATGAACGGATCTTCATCTATGAAGCT
>NZ_JAJRBM010000424.1 GCF_028679455.1 Methanospirillum sp.
CTCGAGGAAAATCCGGACCTGCATATCTCGGAGAGGATAGTCCCGGGAAAACTTCCTGATTTCCATAAGTTCAGGCCCGGTCACCGGTATGACTGCGATGAGGATGATGAAGGCTGGGAAGAAGACCAAGAACTTGAATCCCTGCTTTCCGAAAGCCGGTATGATGAGGCGTTCGAGCTGGTATCAGGATATGTCCGTAACCATGTACTATTCGAGGATGTCGAAATTATCTTTGACCTGGCCCTGAAATCAGGCCGGCTGGATGATCTCGTTTCCCTGCGTTCTTTCATGGAGGAGGGAGAAAACCAGGACGGGGTTTATCTTATCAGGGCGTATGAGCGGCTGATGAATAAGGATATAAAGGGATGCCTGGCTCTGATTGACCGGGCTGTATCTGTCGGTTACCCGGAAGAGAATGCGATGATTCTCAGTGCAGCATACATGAATAAAGCGGGATTACCGAAGCGGGCAGTTGGCATCTGTGAGAAACTTCTCAAAAAGCAGGCACTACCACCGGATGAGATAATCCCGGTCATCGCTGCAGCATACCGCCTCCAGGGCCGTGAGAAAGATGCAGCGGAGCTGGAAGATACCCTGTGATTACAGGGTTAGAATACGTTAGATTCTTTTTTTAAATCGGGCCTTTCGGCCCGGCCTAGAAAAGTGTCGTTCAGGAGGTGGTGATCTGAATAAGACGAACCAGGAGACCGGACCTGAGCATCCGGACTCCTGATCCCATTGCACCGGTGATGGTTGCATTTCCGGTGAGCGGAGAAAGCCATATTCACGGCTGTAATGGTCGATCAAATCCGGAATCCCACGGCCACTCAGCGTTCCCGGAGATGATGGAGGCTGCGTAGGATTCTTTCGATCGAGGGCACCCTGGTGACTGACTCCACCTGATTCGTCAGAAGGTGCATCCCCAGGGGTTATCATCCTGGATGAACGTGCTCTCCGGGAATCAGCAATCGAGACCTCTCAAGGTTCCGGACCGCTGATTTTACGATGCTCTTTATGGTGAAATCTGCCAGGAACGCGGTTGTTCTCTGCCGCTGAGCGGGGGCGTGTGAATAAATGCAGGGAGTATATACGATTGATCGGGGTCTCTGAATGGCCGGATATTCGGATCTGGTTTTCCGTTTCCCGTGACCGAAGCCACATTTGACCTGCAGCGGGGTATCAGGAAGGATGCTTCCGGATGAGATGAACGTCTCCTGGTTACCTGTCCGGACATTGAGAGAGAGGTATTCAGGGAAGAAGAGCATATGAGTATATAATATAGGAGATCTGCCAGATGAAGAGATACCAGTTTACAACCCTGATTTGGGAAGAAGACGGGGTGTATGTTTCAAAATGCATGGAGATTGAACTTTCATCCTGTGGTGATACTCCGAAAGAAGCATTAGAAAATCTGCGTGAAGCGATCGATCTCTGGCTGAAGAATGCCGAGCTTCTTGGGCTATTATCTGATGTTCTTCCCTCTATTACCTCGTCAGAAAAAATTACTTCTGTTATCGAGGTTGAGGCTGCGTGAAATTACCGCAGGTCTCCTCACATCCTCTCATTAAAAAATTCAAGCGAATTGGATATCTGGATGCTCCATTCCAGGGTAAGGGGAGTCATGTAGCCCTCTATAAGGACACTGACGGTACCAAACTCCTGGTCATCATTCCGAAACGTGAAGTATTGATTCGAATATCTGTCAGATGATTTCTTCCGGAATCATCCGTTTTTCGGGTGTTTTATCAAAGTCCCTGTCATATGATACAAGGATTAATTCCCTGCTTTTTGAGATTGCATATTGATATGCATCATCGAAGTCAAGCCTGTATGTTGATGAAGCAGTAACCAGGTATGACAGGTGCTTTGGATCCAGGGATATTACCTGAATACCCTCTGGTCTGAACATGTCTTCTGCAAACCGCAGGAAGAGTTCTTTTTTATTTTTGTTGAACAGATGCAATCCTATTGAATGGAAGGAGAAGTCACTGATATAAAAGGAATGCGTACGTGATTGAAGAAGCCTGATGACAACTTCTGCATGTTCCCTGTGCAACAGAAGTTCCAGGAAAACGTTCGTGTCGAGAAGATACATTAAACCTTCAGGGTATGGATTTTATGTTGAATATCCACCGTTGAAAGCGTCGGCTCTTCGTCTTCAAGTTCCCCAATCCAGTCAAAGGAAAAGCGTCTCTCCGGATTTTGGCCCTTGCTGCAGAGGCTCTCAATATACTGAAGAGCCTGCATCTGCAGGTCTTCCGGCAGGTTGCGAATAGCAGGTTCAACCTGATCGATGGTAATCATGCCTGCAGGTATATTAGAGGAACAGAGGTAATAAGGTATCCTGAAAAAATGTGAATGGTTTTACGGGATGCATCACGGATATGGAGGGGGTACATACTCTCATCCTTCAGAGTAAATCACCACAGCCTCATCTTTTATCTTATCTTTCAGGTACGGACTGATTGCTCCCTGGCTAAGCAGATCCACCAGGATACCCAGGGCATCTATCAGGTCTTCCCTCATTCCTCCCAGGTCAAAG
Organism: Methanospirillum sp.; assembly: GCF_028679455.1. Lineage (GTDB taxonomy): Archaea > Halobacteriota > Methanomicrobia > Methanomicrobiales > Methanospirillaceae > Methanospirillum. Next base: position 2,543 of record NZ_JAJRBM010000424.1, read on the forward strand.
AGGTCTTTTCGGGTATGAAACGAAACGATGAGATCGAGATCACTCTCCGGGGTAGGGTTCCCGGTGCATAACTTCCAAAAACAAGAATTTGTGAAACTCCATGAGGTAACAGGGTATGAATAACCGTGTCCCTGATTGGAGGCGGGATGAGGGAGGAAGTATCAGAAAGTGTACTCATTGGTTTACTCCGGTACCTCAGGATATCTGGTGTCTTGCCGGTGCAGATAATTCAGCAAAGATCACATGACAGATAGGTATGTGAGTCTATCGTTCATACGTTGGTCTCTTCAAGTTCTTATTCCTTGAGCCTGTTCTTTCGGTATTAGATATAAAGCGAAGCACGGCCCGCCGCAGATTTTTGTTGTTTTCGTCTCCAAAAATACCCGTTGGTGCCTGAGAGCATCTTTTGAGCATCCCGGAAGCTGAACCAGATGCTCGATATATTCCCGGCATGTGGTTCATATTGGAGTTGAATGTTCAGGTGATCCGCACCATCTTTCCTTCCCTGTATGCGTAGCCTGATAGAAATCCGTTTAACAATGTTATACGTGGTAACGTGAAGGTCAGGATGATCGACCCGGGTTATATCAGGAAAATGCCTGGATAAAAAAATCGGCAGAACTATGATCTTTTTTCATTTGCATGACATTGCATTACGATTTTACGCCATCCGGGAGGTTTTTCAATATGAGGGCTGACACATTTTAGAATAATTGGATCAGGAAGTGAAAGCGGATGATTTTCAATCTTTGTGACCTCTACGGGGAGCCCAGCGGTCTGCGAATGACCTGCCCGGAAGAGAGGGCAGTCATTGATCACCGGATTGACTGTCTGCACCAGATGAATCTGCTCGTAATCCAGGGAGAGAAGACCTGCACAGATGCAGTATGCCACCCTCGACCAGCCGCCGAATCCGGTTCCGTATGAAATGCATGAACGCGTGACCGGGATCATGTCTGCGATACAGGATGTAATGGTGAATATCCAGGGAGAGAAAGTGTTTAGACATAAGCCCTCCCCGGATTGATTCCGATGGAATCAACTGAGGTACGGCCGGGTCGTTACAGGACCTGGTGATCGTATCCTCACTTATTTTTGTGGTCTTGGTTTATCCAAGGTTGTACTGATTCTTGAGCATGAAATCTCTTTCACAATTTGAAGAAATGAAGAAATTCAAAATTATTTTTCTTGATAATTCACTTCATTTTTCATACAATTAGAATGATTGAAAACCATATCGATAAATGTGAATATTATTGGGTAGAATCAAGGTATTAGTTGAGTGGGGATGACAGAAGAAGATAATCATGAATTAATACCATCAGCAAAGCGATTAATAAATTCCTTACGTGATTTGGGTTATGATTTTTCAACGGCTGTTTCTGATTTAATTGATAATTCTATTGATGCTGGTTCAACAGAAATATGTATCAATTTACAATTTAACGGTGTTAATTCATGGTTTTCTGTTGCAGATAATGGTAAAGGGATGAATGTATCTGAACTTATGGAAGCTCTTAGATTTGGTTCAGAAACAGACTATAGTGATGTAGACCTGGGGAAATTTGGATTAGGGTTAAAAACTGCGTCATTAAGCCAATGCAAGAAATTATCTGTGGCAAGTAGAAATGGCGTCTATAATTCTGAAATAAAGGCATTTTGTTGGGATTTGGATTACATTCAAACAATTAATAAATGGAGAATTCTTCCTGTTGAATTGAATGAAACAAATAGAAATTTACATGAGCCATTATTACGAACCACTGGAACTGTTGTTTTATGGGAAAAACTAGACCGTATTTTAGACTATAAAAACCCATCCGGTGACCATGCCCGTCGTCGTATTGCTGCAATGTGCAGAGAACTTGAAAACCATATTTCAATGGTTTTTCATAGATTTTTGATGGGTGAATATTCCACTTCAAAAATCAATATTTATTTAAATGGAAATATTATCCAGCCATGGGATCCTTTTGTAAAAAATGAAAAAAACACCCAATTTTTACAACAATATATCATTTCTTGCATGTATAATGAGGTTAAAAGTTCAATACTCGTTGATCCATATGTTCTCCCTCAAAAAGAGGATTTTTCAAGTCGTGATGCATGGGAGCGGGCAAGTGGTCCAAAAAAATGGAATCAACAACAGGGGCTTTATTTTTATCGCGGCAATCGTCTTATTCAAAGTGGTGGTTGGTCAAAATTAAGAACAGTTGATGAACATACAAAATTAGCACGAGTAGCAATTAGTTTTACACCCACACTAGATGATGCTTTTAAAATTAATGTTGCAAAAATGCGAATTCAGGTTCCAGATGAGATTCAGGGTGATTTATGTAAGATTATTGAGCACGTTGTACGAATCGCCCGTGACAGATATGATAGAACGAGTCATCCAAATTCAGCTAATGGGAATCCTTTTCTCGGAAGTAACTCGACAGTCACTACATCGACTAAGCCTTCCTCTCAACCAACATCTCAAAATCCTTCAATAAGAGTTCATCAAATAGGATCAAAAAACTCTTCCTCAGATAGTGATTTAACTGAATGTGATACTATTCAAGGGAAAAAACTATGGACCGTAGATGAAATTGAAAAAAAATTAAAAGATGCAGCTAATTCTGATGAACTATCGATAATTGAGATAGTATTTTCGAGGGCATTTAAATCAGGTTTATATTAATTTATTGAGGAATTTCTGTGGACTATAATGATGCATTATCACTTGTTCGGATTCTGATTGATAGAGGACTTTCAAGGGAAGAAGCGGTAAATAATCCCGCCATTCCAGAAGAATATCGGATACAAATCAATGAACAAATTCATCAAGAAGAAGTAATAATTCTTGAGCCTGTTGGAGAAATATATCGACATGATATTCACAATGATTGGATAAATAACATCGATCGATCTAATTGGTATTATTGGAACACTTTACGCCAATACTCATTAAATTATAAAAAATTCCCTCTTGATGTTGTAACCCAACTTTGCCACTAACAAGAAATAAATGTGTTCTTAGTGATGTTTGAATTGACCAAAATGCAAACAAAACTAAGAACCAATGAATTTGAGCCGAATGAAAATATATCCTTTCCTATCGGCACTATTTTTCTCGTTGATAAGTTATATAATGTCCTGAATTTTTGCGATATTTTCGGGAAACACAAGACAAGGGGTATCGATATCAATAATCTGCTTCGAGCCCTCATCAGTTACAAATTGACGGATAACTTCAGCATAAAAAGGGCTCATGACTGGATCAACCGTCCAGAAGTACTTGCCGAATTTTCGCTCTCTTCCTTCAGCGAAAGAACACTTTACCGTGTCATTGAAATCCTTGGAGTTCATCGGGAAGAAATTATCTCCGACATCCAGGATGTCCTATTTTTGAGGTACGAATTTGAGCACACCAACATTAACATGGACTGGACCAGCTTTGTCCTTCATGGCAATGAGGCCCAGCTTGGAAAGTATGGATACAGCCGGGATCACC